>JBBEBG010000041.1:25197-53679 GCA_040882465.1 Gemmatimonadota bacterium | reverse complement strand
ATAGCTTCCCACAGCTGTTATGGCAAGGTTATTTACTGACGGGCTCTTAGGGCATCGGTCCGCTCGCCGACCGGAAACTTGAACTCAATGGCGTCCCAAGCGGGTGCATCGATCGCCGGACTCCCAGCACCGGGATCAAATGGAAGGAGCGCGGGCTGAACCTGGACAATCGGGATTGCAGAGTTGTCGCCATTCAAGAATGGCGAGTAGATGGTTAGGGAGTTCTTCCCGCTACGGACGCGAACCGTCTTGAGCTTCTCCTTGATGTAAATGTCGAATGGAAACGAAAACAGGTACGCCCCACCCTCCCTTGGTGGGCCGGTAGGGTCGGTGCCATCCGGGTTTCCATACGCAGCCATTCGCACGTACAGGCGTTCCCCGCGGGCCGGCATTTTCGCGGAGATCGATCCAGTAGGACCTTTCGGCATGGGCAATTCCCCAGCTGTGTTCGCATAGAACGTTCCAGCGTTGCCGAACCCTGAGTCTTGGCGCGGGCCGTGCCTGGCACGGACCGTGACAAGGCGAAGGGTTGCAGCGGAGGGCCGAAGGCCCGGAGCCGGCACACGCGTTGTTATACGAGCCCTTCCGACGCTCGTATGTTCAGCGAGGCGGCTTACGAATCAGCCGGCCCCACCGCGCCCGCTATCTCGACGAAGGCCTCGCCCTCCTCCAGCAATCGGATCGCATCCGGAAGCGTGGCCATCAGGAGCCGTTCAAGTTCTCGGTTGGAGAGATTTCCGCACCTGAGCCACACGACCTGGGGCGGTGCGCCGAGGCGCTCGATCAACGAAATGAAGTCGCTGTCCTTCGTGATCAAGACCGCGCCCCCGTCCCTGGCGGCCCGGAAGATCTCAGGATCTTCGGGAAACTCCCTACCAACGTGCCAAGTCTCGCAACCGGTCAAGGCTCGGATTGGGTCGCAGAGCCTCCGGGGCAGCATCTGGTCTAACCAGAGCTTCACGCTGCCACGATCGGGTGGTCGATCCGGTCACGAGCAAACTTAAGGCAGGCGTCGATGTCCTCCGATTCGAGCTCCGGGTAGTCCGCGAGAATCTCCTCCCGCGACATGCCCGAGGCGAGGAAATCGAGCACGTCGACCACCCGAATCCGCATGCCTCGGATGCACGGCCGACCCCCGCACTGCTGCGGGTTGACGGTGATACGGTCCGTGAGATTCATGGGGGTACCCTGGGAGCGGAGGATCAACGATAATTCAAAACTAATGAACCGCACCCCAATCCGCCCCCTCCCCTCCACCAATGCGCTCCGGGATCAGAAGCCCTCTCCCGACGCCCGGCATCGTGTTCGGCACCCGTTCACGCACGGTCATGCGCAAAGCAGCTCTCAACTACAGGGATGCCCTGACCCGCGCGGAGGACTCCTGTGAGGAGCCGGAAGGGTTCGTATAACGTTCCAGCGTTGCCGAACCCGGAGTCTTGGCGCGGGCCGTGCTCTGCACGGACCGTGACGAGGCGAAGGGTTACAACGGAGGGCCGAAGGCCCGGAGTCGGCACACGCGTTGTTATCGGAAGTACGCCGCTGCTCCCTTATCAATGAACCTCGTCCGCAGGCGAAGTGTAGCGCGACAGTCATTGCAGTTGCAGCATCGCGAGCCGCTTACGCGCCAGGGCGCCGGTAGCCGATCTGCTTGGCTCTAGTCAGAGCAGCGATTGTGTCCTCAACGCTCAGGAGAACGGTGGTCTCGAACGAGCTAAGTGCGCCGCCTCCAGTAATCGAAAGCGCCACAGCGGCCATGGATACGTTATCCGGCGCTTCCCACAGATTGTATCCATCGTGTGTCCCGAAGGCATACCAGAACCCATGGAGCTGGCCTCCTATAGACTCGATGTATGACTGGGCCGCCTTTCGCCGGTCCTCGGGGTTTGCCACGAGCTTGGCCCAAGTCTCCGGCGTGTAACTGAAGCGCGTTAGGTAGAGAGCCAAAGTTTCCTCCTCTCGGTTAGTGAACCTTCATCGCCAGTCGGGCTCAAGGCGTATTTCCGATAACTGCGCATTCCCGCCCCGCCATTCTCGTGTGCGCCGCCAACACCGTTGAGCTCCGAACGGCGATTCGCTCAGTCTTGTCCCCGTAGCCCCCATTCGCAACCGCATAGTTTCAGTCCCCCTCCCTCGCCATCCCCGGCGCCACCAATCCATCGATACTCACCGCATTCTTCTCGCGCCGATACCTCTCCAGCCCCTCCGCTCCCTTCGCGTCGGCCCACTTGAGGAGCGTGTCCCGCTGACGGGGCTTCTCCATCGTCGGCACCCCGAATCCGCACGAGGTCTGCACCCGGTGCACGTCGGCCACGATGATCTGGCGGATCCCCGAGAGCTGCGGGAACTCCGAGACGAGCTCGGCCCACTCCGCATCCCCCGGCAACACGACCCGTCCCCGTCCGAAGAGCCGCAGGATGCGGGGGGAGGCCGTGGTCGAGCAGAACATGATGGTGATCCGCCCGTTTTCCGCGAGATGCGCCGCGGTCTCGTTCCCGCTCCCGGTCAGGTCCAGGTACGCGACCCGCGTCGGCGTCAGAACCCGAAAGGTATCGAGCCCCTTCGGCGAGAGGTTGACGTGGCCCCCCTGGGCGAGCGGCGCGGTGGCCACGAAGTAGAGGGGCTGCGCCAGGATGAATTCCTTCAGGTCGTCGGAGATCTCCGAAACCGCCTTCCCCATACGTCATTCTCCAGAAGGGATGCAGTGAGCGCCCGCACGAACCGCCAGCGTAGACGGAACCTAGACGGGGCGGGGCGGCCGGGGTATTGACTCCCCGGCAACCCTGGGACGACACCAAGGCATCCAATGGGGTGTAAGACAAATCTGACCGTCCCGAACCCGAACTCCGGAGCCCCCCGATGGACCCGAAGATCCCCCGCACGCCGTGGGCCCTCGCCCTGGTGGCCAGCGCCTTTCTTACCGCTTGCGGCGACTCGACCGGCCCGGAGGGCGACATCACCGCCTCCGCGGCCGAATCCGTCGCACTTTTCCTGGCCGACGCGGACGGCACCGGGGCTTTTCTCATGGTCGCGGATGGGCTGAACGGCCCCCATACGCTCGATCGCACCCGCCCCTGCCCCGCCGGCGGCTCCCACAGCGTGACCGGCTCGCGAACCCGCACCCTGGATGAGGAGACGCGCATCGTCTCGACGAGCTGGACCACGGTCCAGACGCACGATGCGTGCACCTTCACGCGCCGGCGGGGGGGCGAGGACGTCACAGTGGTGATTGACGGAAGTGTGACGGCGGAAGGTTCGGCCACGCATCAACTCCCCGAAACGCCGGGAGATGGTCGCCAGGTGCTTTCCTACCAGAACACGCGGACGGGCGCCGTCACGACCACGGTCGGCGACCGGACACGCACCTGCGAGATCAACATGACGGAGAGCTACGATCCCGCGACGGACACCTTCACGGTGGTCGGGACGATCTGCGGGCGTGAGGTGAACGTGACCCGCGAACACCGCTTCCGGCCGCAGCACGACTGAGCGGATTCCCGCGGGCGCCGGTCGCGATGGCCGGCCGGCGCCCCGGGAGCTTCAGTTCCCCGCCAGCGCCTGCGCCGCGCTGAGGCGGAGACTCGCGTCCGGGCTCGCCGCCGCACGGAGGAGCGCCGCCAGCGCGGGCCCCGTCCCGGCATCCGCGAACGACTCGAGGATGGACTCCCGGAGTCTCCGGTCCGCGAGCGGCAGGAACCCTTCCAGCACCTCCACCGCCGAAGCCTGACCCGTCGCTCCGAGGGCCCGGATGACCGCCTGCCGGAAGCGCTCGTCCCGGGGGAGGAGGAGGGCGTCCTCGAGTCGAGCGGCCGAATCGGCCGTGCGGATCCTTCCAAGCGCGCGGGCCGCGGCCTCGGCGACGCTCCGGCTCTGATCCGAGAGCGCCTGGGCAAGTACGGGGATCGCTGCTGGATCCGCGATTTGCCCGAGCGACTCTGCCACCTCCTCCCGCACCTGGCTCCGCGTATCGGCCATCGCCGCCACGAGCGCGGGGACGGCGGCTGTCGCCGCCCGGTCTCCGAGCGCATCGGCCGCCGCGAGCCGCACCGACGCGACCGAATCGGCCAGGAGCCCCTGGAGCGCCCCCACGATCGCCGCCTCGGTCGGCTGCGCCTGAACGGCCACAGTCGCGGGGGAAGAAGCCCCTGGAGCGGCCAGGATGGGAGCAACCGCGAGGACGGTCATGAACCCGACGAGCGCCCCTCCGAAGACGACCCAGCGCCGCGACTTTTCCCACCTGATCTGAGACCGAGCGTCCATGGCGGTACCTCCCGCGTCGTGGGTCATCCCTGCCGATGTGGCTCCGCTCAAACTATGGCGCCCTCGGGGCCGTCGCCCCGGAGTTGCGTGCGGAAACGTTCTGGATCTCGTCAGGTGCGCGTGAACGGGTGGGGGTGGGGGAGACAATTCCCATTGGCAGGGGACGCGGGAAGGGCGACGGCGCAGCCCGAGACGCTCACTTCGAGTTTCACCGAGATGGTTCGGCCATTCGTTCGCAATGGGATTCGCTTCGCATGAGTCTCGGTGGCCCTCTCCTATATGTCGTATCTGACATATAATAGGTCATGTCGCCAGATGACAAGCCTCTCGTATGGCTCCACGGCGGCGATTGCGGGCATACAATCAAGCTTCAGGAGGTCAAGATGGATAGGCAAAAAGAAACCAGGCTGCGTAAGGCCGGGTGGAAAGTTGGATCCGCTGAGGAATTCCTTGAACTCAGCCCAGATGAGGTGGCGCTGGTGGAGGTCAAGCTCGCCCTGAGCGAGAAGCTACGAGAACAGCGCGCCGATCAGGGGCTCACTCAGACAGAGCTCGCCAAGCGCCTTAGGTCCAGCCAATCTCGCGTCGCAAAGATGGAAGCCAGCGACCCTACGGCAAGCGTGGACCTATTGCTCCGCGGGCTCTTCGCGGCGGGAGCTTCACGCGCTGAAGTCGCCGGCGTCATCGGCAAGAAGCGTCGGCCGGCAAGTCGAAACAAAGCCCGAGGCAACTCCGCCAAATGAAACCTTCCCCCATCCTCCTCGCCGCCTTCCTTCTCCCCATGACACCGGGCGGGCTCCTAGCCCAGGACGCTCCGACCTCCACCCGCTCGACCGGTCAGCGCTTCCTCGTCGAATGGGGCGGAGGGGCCGTGGGATCGGCGGTTGGGGGAGGCATCGGCCTTCTGATCGTCAGCGAATCCGACTGTCCCTCCGAGGGGCTCGCTTGTTCGTTCGAGAAGGCGGGCATTGCCCTGGCCGCAAGCACACTCGGATCCGGGACCGGCGCCTGGCTGGCGGGGCGGATCGGCGGCACCGAGCCTTCCGGCCTCGGCGCCGCGATCGGCGCGCTCCTCGGCGTCCCGGCCGGAATCGGAGTCGTACACCTCCTTTCCGAAGACACCGAGTGGGTGCGAAGCGACGCGCTCCTTTTCGTCAGCTACGCCCTCACGCAGGGGATCGTCTCCGCGATCGGATCGCGGGTCGTGGCCTCGCTTCGCAATTGACGGACCGCCCCCTCAAGGGCTGATTAGTCTCCGGACCGCTGAAATCCACGCGCACACGGAGTCCAACTTCCCCCGATGGAATGGCTCACCAACCCCGAAGCCTGGATCGCGCTCGCGACGCTTACGACGCTCGAGATCGTCCTCGGCATTGATAACATCGTCTTCATCACGATCCTCGCGGATCGTCTTCCCCACGACCAGCAGAAGAAGGCGCGGCGGCTGGGGCTGGGGTTCGCCATGGGGACGCGCATCCTCCTCCTCTTTTTCCTTGCCTGGGTCCTCGGTCTGGTGGAGCCGCTTTTCTCCGTCGTGGGGCGGAGTTTTTCGGGGCGTGACCTCATCCTGATCGGCGGCGGCCTCTTCCTTCTCTGGAAGGCCACGCACGAGATCCACAACAAGCTGGAGGGCGAAGGAGAAGAGCAACGGACGCGGGCGGCAGCGACGACCCTCGGAAGCGTGATCACGCAGATCGCACTTCTCGACATCGTCTTTTCGCTCGACTCGGTGATCACCGCCGTGGGGATGGCCGAAGACCTCGCGGTCATGGTCACCGCCATCGTTCTTGCCGTCGGGGTGATGATGTTCTCCGCCGACGCGATTGGCGATTTCGTGGGAAAACACCCGACGGTGAAGATGCTCGCCCTCTCCTTCCTCCTCCTCATCGGGATGTCGCTGGTGGCGGAGGGGATGGGGCTCCACATCCCGAAGGGGTACATCTACTTCGCGATGGGTTTCTCCATCCTGGTGGAAGTTCTGAACCTCCGGGTGCGGGACGCGAAGAGAGGATCGGTGAAGCTGCGCGGGCCGATGGGGGGCTGAAGAAGGGAGGGGAGCGCGGGCGCCGGGCGTGAACTTCGGCCCCATGGCGCCGGTATCAGCTGGCATGAACCGAATCCCCCCTCGGGTCGCGTCGCATCGGCGCACCGCCCTTCCGTTCGCCGTGCTTGCCCTTGCCGCGCTGGCGGCCTGTAACGACGAGGGTCTGGCGGACCCCGGGGAACTCCCCCCCGATTTCCCCGAGCTCGACCTCGTTCAGGTGGCGAGCGGGCTCGTAGACCCGGTCTTCCTGACCGCGCCCGCGGGGGACGCCCGCCTCTTCATCGTCGAGCAGCCGGGACGGATCCGGATCGTGAAGAACGGGGCGCTCCTTCCGACGCCCTTCCTCGACATCACGGGTCCCGTCCAGTCGGGCGGAGAGCAGGGCCTGCTCGGGATGGCCTTCCACACGAACTACGCACAGAACGGGCGCTTCTACGTCTCCTATACGGGCGCGGGCGGGCACAGCGTGATCGAGCGGTACACGGCCTCCGGGAACGCCGACGTGGCGAGTCCCGCGTCGGGTTCGCTTGTCCTCGGGGTGAACCAACCCAATGCGAATCACAACGGCGGGCAGATCTCTTTCGGACCCGACGGTTACCTCTACGTCGCCCTCGGCGACGGAGGCGGGGCCGGCGACCCCGGGGAGAACGGCCAGAACCGGATGACCCTTCTCGGCTCCCTCCTTCGCCTCGACTTGGACGGCGCCGCGCCCTACTCGATCCCCCCCGGCAACCCCTTCGCGAATGGGGCCCAGGGGCGCCCGGAGATCTGGGCTTACGGGCTCCGGAATCCATGGCGTTTCGCCCACGATCCGCCCTCCGGGCTCCTCTACATCGCGGACGTCGGGCAAGGAGAACGCGAGGAGGTGAACGTCGTCTCCGAGGATGCGGCGGCCGTGAACTACGGCTGGAACATCATGGAGGGGGAAAGCTGCTACGCCTCCGCCTCCTGCAATCAGGCGGGGCTCACTCTACCGAAGCTCGCTTACTCCCACGGATCGGGATCTGGGCGGGGCTGCTCGGTGACGGGCGGATACGTTTATCGCGGGGCGGAGATCCCGGGGCTCGTCGGGTGGTACCTCTACGCGGACTACTGCGGCGGATGGGTGCGCGCGCTCCGGTACGAAAACGGCGCGGTCGAAGACGACGGAGAGGTCGTCCCACCGGGCCTCGGCGGCATCACTTCGTTCGGCGTGGACGGCGCCGGGGAAGTCTACCTGCTGGTGCAGGACGGACGGGTGTTGCGCTTCGAAGCCGCGTCTGGGAACGGTCCCTGACGGCAGGGCGGCCCCGTTTGGCCTGATGGGATCCACTCAGCTCGTCGCGACGCTGATTGCGAATCCATCCGGGTCAGTGACCGAAAAGGCCCGTCCCCCCCAGTCCAGAGGCTGCGGCTCCGTGTCGAGCTTGATTCCCGCCGCCTTCACCCGCGCCGCAAGCGCGTCGAGATCCTGTTCCGTCGCGATCCAGAGCCGCTGACCGACGCCCTTCCTCCGGTCCTTCCCCTTCGCGAAGTCGTCCTGCCCGATCCCTAGCGACGCGTTCCCGGCGCGAAGACTCACGTAAACGAGCCGCCCCTCGTGTTCGTGTCGCTGCTCGACCTCGAAGCCGAGCCCCGCCGTGTAGAACTGAATGCTCTTCTCGAGGTCGTTCGCCGTGATGTTCGGCGTGAGGCTGATCGCGTTCAAAGTCATGGCACGAGCTCCCGGATCACTCCGTCCGACTTGTTCGTGAGGAAGACCCGATTGTCCGGGCCCGCGTTCAGGCGCATGTCGGTGCGGTTCGCCGGATCCCTTCCCTGGGCCCGGTTTTTCTCCTGAATGACCTGGAGGAAGGTCTTGCTCGTCCCTCCGTCGTTCAGGAGCACCCGGCGCACCGGACCGGATCCCCCCATCGGCGGATTGTTGGCGTCGAAGTGGAAGATCTCGCCGCTCGGCGAGTCGCCCCAGAGGACCTTGTCACGCAGCGCCACGATCGGTCCGTCGCGGTAGATCAGGAGACCGGTCGCCGCGGCCTGGTTCTGGATGATCGGATCGGTCTGATCGTATTCGGCCACCGGGTACACGACATTCGAATCGCTCCGCGAATTCGCGGTGATCACCCCTTCGCGATTCACGAAGCGGAAGCTCCCCTCCCAGGTGTTCCACCCGAGGTTCGCCCCCTTCGGAACCGTCGTGATCTTTTCGACGATGTTCTGGCCGATGTCGGTGAGATACATCGTCCCAGTCTCCGGGTCCCAGCCGAAGCGCTGGGGGTTTCGGATCCCGTACGCATAGATCTCGCCGAGCGTATTCGGGTTGTTGTCGCCCGCGAAGGGATTGTCCGCCGGAATCCCGTACTCGCCGTTTGCGCTGTTGTCCCCGAGGGGGTCTATGCGGAAGAGCTTCCCAAATCCGGAGGCGAGGTTCTGCGCCATGTTCTGCGGATCACCCCCGCTTCCCCCGTCCGCGACGCCGATGTAGAGGAGCCCGAAATCGGGTTCGCCCGGGGCGGCGTAGGGGTTGAAGGCGATATGCCCGCCGTTGTGATTCGAAAAGGGCTGCTGGAAGCGCGCGAGCTCGCGCGGGGCGGAGCCGTCGTAAGTCGGCGCCCTCGGATTCCGCGCCGTCCATTCGAGGAGGACGGTGTGGTGCGACTCCCCCTCGGCGGGAAGAAAGTCGGCCTCGGGCTCCACATTGTCGGTGTCCGTCCAGGTATAGAATTTCCCGTATCCCGGCGTCCCCGCCTGCGCGAACTGAGGGTGGAAGGTGATGCTCTGGATCCCGCGCTCCCTCCCCTGGGACTGGACTCCCACACCCCACTGCGGGTCGTTCACGTTCACGTACTGGGCGACCGGGGCGCCGTCATAACTCACGCTGTAGATCGGGCCCCGCATATCACTGACGAAGATCCGCTCCGTCCCCCGCTCGGTGAAGAGCGTCATGATCCGCGCGGGGGTGCCGTCAAGGTCCGGAATCGCGGCGAATTCACGGAAGTTGACCGGGATGACCCCCTGCGTCTGCTCGATCGCCGCCGGGAAGGGGTCGGTGGTCGTTTGCGCCGCCAGGGGAGCCGCGATGAGGAGCGACGCGGCGAAGACGGGAATCGTACGCATGGCCTTGAATTCCTTCAGCTCGGCGTGAGCTTGGATCGGATGGATGGGCAGGCGCCCACACGACTACCCCGATGCTACCCGGGAGTGCGGCAAATGTGCAAGCCGGACCCCCCCGGGCTGAGCTCGAAGGCGTCCGCGGAGTCCGGAATGAGGACGGTGGCAGGACTCAGTAGGCGCGAATCGAGTAGTTCCCCGTCGCGCCGCCAAAGGACGCGCGGACGCGGAGGAAGTAGGTCCCGGGCGCCAGTTGAGCGACGATCTTCGAGCAGAGCCGCTCGTCGGCAGCGTTCAGGTCGTCGTTCGAGGTGATCACGACGCCGAGCGCGTCGAGGAGATCGAGCCTCGTGTTCACCTCCAGCCCGAAGCCGCAGAGCCCGGTGGCTCCCCCGGTTTCGAAGCTATAGGTGCCCTGCGTGGGGACGAGGACACGGTAATGGTCCTGATCCCCGAAGGAGCCGACGGAGCCGTACATGTAGCCGCCGATGGGGAGGGAATGCGCGAGCCCGGTCGAGTTGTTCGGCTCGACCTCGATCGGGATCCCGGCCGTGAGCGAGCCATCCTGGATCCCGTTTCCCTGAATCGCCACGACGGCCGGCTGCGGCGTCCCTCCGCGCGCGCCCCAGACGAACCCCGGACGCCCCGTGATCCCGTCGTCCCGGTCGTCCGTTCCCGCGTACACCAGGTAATTCCCGTCCGTGAGGCCGGAGAAGTTGAAGGAGTGATCGGACCCCGCCTCGACCTCTTCGATCTTCGCTCCGGTGGATGCGTCGTAGAGCGAAACCCGCAACGTCGAAGGGAAGCCTGCGCCATTCGTGAGAGCGAGGAAGGCGTCCACGAGCCCATGCCCGAAGAGCTGGTCCTTGCCGAGGACGCCGAGGTCGCGCGTGGTCGCGTAGATCCGCTCCTTCGCTTGCGCCGCCGTCATCCCGGGATTCTGCGAAAAGAGGAGCGCCGCCAGCCCGGAAACGTGCGGGGCCGCCATCGAGGTCCCATGGAGGGCTCCGATGTAAGACGCGCTTTCGGAGAAGCTCCACCAGGCCGACCAGATCCCGCCGCCGAAGGACCCATAGACGCTCATGCTCCCCCCGGGAGCCGCGACATCCACCGTGGGGCCCCAGGTCGAGTAGGGCGCAAGGAGGAAGTCCGGTCCCAGGGCCGAGACCGAGACGGTCTCGGGGAGGGCGGCCGGGTATTGGGGCAAGGAGTTGCCCGAATTTCCGGCGGAGGCGATCAGGAGGGAGCCGGCCGCGCTCGCCTGGCTGATGGCTCCCGCGATGACCGGATCGGAAGCCGGGGAGCCGATGCTCATATTGATGACACGCGCCGCCGAGGGAGCCTGCACAAGACCGCCCGCGCCGTCGTCCGCGGGAAGGCCGGCCGCGTAAAGGATCCCCTGGGCGACGTCGTAGTTCGTCCCCTGCCCTGTCGTCCCGAGCACTCGCACCGGGCGGATTCTCACGCGCGGAGCGACGCCCACGACGCCGGAACCAGCCGCCGCGATCGTCCCGGCGACATGGAGCCCGTGCCCCCCGAAGTCGTTCGGGCCGGTGGCGCAGTTCGGTCCGCCGAGAAGGGAATAGGAGCTCGGATTCGTGGGGTCCGGATCCGGTCCGTCGCCGTCGCCGGTCAGGGAGATGTTGCCACCCGAGCAGTGCGGAATCGGCACCGCCGGCTCTTTTACGAAGTCGTACCCATCGTTGGTCAGGACTCCGGCCATCGAGACGTGTTCGACGCGAATCCCATCGTCCACCACGGCTACGATGACCGATGTGCTCCCTTCCGTGACATCCCAGGCACGCGGGACGCCGATCATTCCATAGTGCCAGGACTGCCGCGGGAAAAAGAGCCCGTCCACGAAGGGGGAAGCGGCGATGGGGGTGCCCATGGCGGCGGGCTCGGCGTGCGAGCTGACCCAGCGAAGGGGCTCGACCGAGGCGACGCGCGGATCGGCCCGGAGCGAAGCGACCACCGCCGCTTCCTCCCCACCTGCCTCCATGCTCACCCGCACGGCGCCGAGAAGGGGGGAAACCCCGGTGATTCCCGCGCGCGCCGAGGCGATGACCGGAATGGCGGAGACCGCCGCCCGGATTCCCTCGCTCATCGCGGTGGCGCCCGAGAGGCGAGAGACCCCGCCCGAAGGCGCGCTGATGGTGCCCTCCCGAAAGCGCAGGACCCATTCGCCCGGAATCGCGTCTCCGGGTCCACTGAGCGCGGAGGAGGCTCCGGGTTGGAGAGCGGCGCCGCCGGCACCGGCGAGCCCGTCGGGGACCGTTGAGGTCGAGCGCACCCCGCCCGGACTCTGGAGCTCGGCACCCGCTCCGAAGGTCGCGCCGGCCACCGTGAAGCCGGAGAGCGCCACGCCGGCCAGGAGCCCACTGCTGAGCGTCACGGTCCCCGCGATCGCGGCGTTGGGCAGGGCGGTTGCCTCGAAGGCGGCCGCCGGAGCCTGTCCGGCCTGCGCCACGGCGGTATGGGCGCCCGCGCCCCCGCCGAGCGTCCAACGAGCGCGGGCGATCCCGTCGGGACCCGCGTTCACCTGGACCGGCGCGAGCGAGCCGCCGCCGAGCTGGGCGATCCAGGTCACGACGGCGTTCGGAACGGGATTTCCGTATTGGTCCGAGACAACGACCGCGAGCGAGTCGGGAAGGAAAGTGCCGGCCGGAGCGGTCTGCCCTGCACCGGCGACCACCTCGATCGTGGCGGGGGCTCCGGCCCGAGCCGTGGCGGTCGCGCTTGCGGTGAAGGCGCCGGCTGTCGCTTCCAGGCGTTGGGCAGCGGCGGCGACGGTTCCGAGCGTCCAGGGAGTCTGGACCATCCCCTCGGGGCCGGTTATGACGGTCTGGTCGGGAACGCTCCCCCCGCCCTGTGTCACCGCAAGGGAAACGCCAACGCCGGCGACCGGATTTCCGCCGTCGTCCCGAACCTCGAAGACAACAAGCTGCGATAGGGGTTCGCCGACAGTCCCGTCCTGGCTTCCCCCCGACGTGAGCTCGATGGAGCCCGGGAGGGGGGGCGCGGTGGATTCGCTGCACGCCGCCATGCCCACGGCGACGCACAGGAGGAGTCCACTCCAGAGGACACTTTTATGTGGAGACCGGCTGGCGACGGGCGCCCCGGTTTCCCTACCGACGCCCAATCGATCCGGCATCTGTTATCGCTTTCGCTTAGGGATTCTCGACGTATCTGGAAAACTTGTCCGAATCGCCGGCCGGGCGCGGACCATACAGGAGTCCGCGAACCTCTTCATTCCCGTCCAAATACAGCTTCAGCCAGGCAACTGCGTACCGTCCGATAGTGTCAAGATCCGTGCCGCGGGTCGTGTCGGCGATAAAGTGGCTCCCTCCTTCGAATTCCAGATAGACCTTCGGGGTGGTCTCGGGGATCCCCTGGAAGTGCGGCCAGGCGTGGGTCTCGGATGGCGCGATCGTGTCGTTGGATCCAGCGATCACGAGGGTCGGAACGGTGATTGCGCTGAAGTCCGTGTCGGGTCGCCAGGGGGTGAAGGGGATCGCCGCCTGGAGCTCCCCGCTGTGCAAATTCGCCGCGATGAGGGCGCCCCCACCTCCCATGGAATGTCCCATCACCGCCATCCTGTCCACCGCGACTCGGCCGGCGAGTGGACTGTCGTTGCGGGCATTTTCGGCGCGGAGCGTTCGCACCGCGGCCATGAGCGCCTCCGCCCGGAGCTCGGG
Organism: Gemmatimonadota bacterium; assembly: GCA_040882465.1. NCBI lineage: Bacteria > Pseudomonadati > Gemmatimonadota > Gemmatimonadota bacterium. Next base: position 40,593 of record JBBEBG010000041.1, on the reverse strand, counting down.
TGAGTCGCGAGGATCGTTTGTGTCGAGGGCCAACACGGCATACCCGTGCGACGCGAGCCGTGGGCCCCACCACTCGATGTGGCGCTGCAGCTCGGTGAATCCCGGAGAGATCGCGACCCCTCCGACCGGCTCCGGCGCGTTTGTCGGATAATAAATCGTCCCGGCCCCGAACTCCGGCATGCCCGGGAAATCCGTGTACGTCGCGACTTCATAAGGGCCGTCCGCGGAGAGGGCGGCGTAGCTCGCCTCGAGGGTAACAACTGGGCTCTGCGCCGCGAGCCCGAGCGGGAGGAGAAGGAGGAGGAAGAGTGCCGGCCATCGCCCGCCCACGAACGATCGTTTCATCGCATCATCCTCCGTCCGGTTCGTTTGCGGACCCGCCCGCTCACGGGCCCGAGATTTCCACTGCCGTATAGATGTAGTCGCCGAACTGGGAGTCGTCCTGATTGGCGGCATTGGCCGCCCCGTTGAATTGCACCGCCCCGCCGCTCTCGGGTGCCGTCCAGAGCACGGTCCAGCGCGCGGTGTCGGCCGCCACGAGGGCGGTTCCGGTCCGGAGGTGCTGGGCGTATTCGATGTCGAAGCTGGAGGAGACCGTGAGACGGCTTGCCTCTCCCTCCGCGGGCATCAGTGAGCCCGCTTGCGCGCCCCCCTTCTCGAACCGCGCCGTAAGCTGGACTCCCCCGACCGCCATTCCCGGACGCGTCAGGAGGAGGGTCAGCGGATACGTCTCTCCCGGAGCGTAACGCGGGGGCGCCCCCAGGATCTGGAGCGCCCCCGGCATCGCATTCACGTCGAACGAGAAGTGGCAGGCGTCGCACGCCTGCTCGCCGAACCCTCCCGAAAAGCCGGCCGGCGGCTCGTCTCGGTGTCCGGGCGCTCGCCCTTCACCGATCGAGTCCGCCGCGAAGACGAGCGCGGGGAGCCCGACGAGGAAGACCGCGCTCCCCACTTTCCTGAGCCTCATCTCCGTCAGTCCGTGACCGGCACCCTCACGACGATCCGGCCGATCTGGTTCGCGTCCGTCCCGAACCACATGGACCCGGTCTCCGTGTCAAACATCATGTGCCGGATCGTGCCGCTCACCGGATTGACCGAGAAGAACTCCTCGGTCTGCGGGTCGAAGCCGACGAGTTGCTTGACCGGCCCCGTCTCCGAGAACCAGAGGCGGCCCTGGTCGTCCGCCGTGATTGCGTAGGGCGAGGACTGGGCGCCACCCGGCGCCTGCCACTCGGCGGTCTCGCGCGTGGCGGGATCGATCCGGCCGAGGAAGCCGCGCGGCTGGTCGAGGTACCAGACCATGCCGTCGCCGGTCAGGGCGATCCGCCGCGAGCGCGAGGCGTCGTTCGCTTTTTCGAACCGGGTGAGCTCGAGCGTCTCAGGATCCACGCGAACGACGGTGTTCGTGCGGAAGAGGGCGACCCAGGGGTGTCCCTCCTCGTCCACCTCGATGCCGTAAGGATTCGAGGGCTGTTCGTTCGGGACGATCAGATCAATCACCCCCGTCTCCATGTCGAGCCGGCCGATCCGGTTCGCACCCTGGGCGGTGAACCAGATGTTTCCGTTCCCGTCGAAGGTGAGCGTATGCGGATCCCGAACGTTCTGATCCGGCATCATGAAGATCTCGGCCTCTCCGGTGGCGGGATCGAGCTTCCCGATCCGCCCGTTTCGATTCCCGGAGTACCAGACGAAGCCTTCGTCGTCCACGATGAGGTTGTGTGGGTTCGTCCCCTCTTCGACCTCGAAGCGGCGGAACTGCTCGGTCGCCGGATCGAAGTTGGCGATGTAATTCCCCTGCTGACCCACGAACCAGACCTTCCCGTCCGGAGCGACGAAGGGATCCCGGGTGCGGCCGCCCCACTCCACCGGCCACTCCTTGAGGTCGAGAGACTGCGTGGCCTGGGCCGCGACGGGCGCGGGGAGAGGCAACATGAAGGCGCCGGCCAGAGTGAGCAGGATGAGTCGCTTCATGGAGCACCTCCAAGCGGTTTTGGGGCGTCGGTGCGATGGGAAACCCGCCAGTGTGGATCGCCCGGTGGTACACGACACATCCCCGCGCGGTTCTCCCGGTGGCGGGAGATCCTTGTCAGGAATGCGTCAGGGCTGGGCCCCCTCCGAGCAGCCGCCCCGGAACCGCTCCCCGCTAGAGGACCGGGCCGGTCACCTGGACGGTCACCTCGACGTCGCTGAAGAGCCCGCCGTCGTCCGCCCTCCCCCGGAGGATATACGTCCCCGGTTCATTGAAGGTCGCGATCGTGACCCAGCGGTCACCCTCCGGCGCCGCTGGCGGTACCCAGAAGGGCGCCCAGGGCGAATTCGCGAAGGCGCGCGTGTCCTCCCAGGTCTTCACCTGGGGCGGATCGAAGCTCACCGGCCCGGCCTGTCCGCGGTAAACGTACCACGAGAAGTAGAGGCCGTTGACCTTTCCAACGGTGATCCTGCGGGGCGGATTGAGCGCCCGATTCAGGAGCTGCTCCGGCGTGGCGGTCGGCGAAGGCGCCGAGCCTCCCCGGCGGGGAACTCCGTCATCCGTCACACGTGCGGCGAGCGTCACCGACTCTCCGGTCCGCACGGTCAGCACCTGGTCTATCCCGGTCTCGAGCTCGATGACCGGGGGTGTATTCGCGCGCACCTGCTCGTTGCTCGACCCGGCGCCCAGCGCACCGGTCTCCGACATGATGATCATGTTGTCGATTCGGTAGTCGCGGGCGAGCGATCCGTACGCCCGCTCGAGAGAACCGCCGGACTCCAACGTCCAGACCAGCTCCTGACTCCCCTCGGCGAAGCTCGCCGGCACCCGAACCTTGAAGATGAAGCGGTTCCGGCGGGGAAGGAAGACGGTCGGCTGCCCCTGGTCCGCCCGGTTCGCATCGTAACCGGACACCTCCGAGTCATTCAGCGCGCCGTGGTCCACGAGCGCGAAGTAGTTGCTCGGCCCGACCGGCACCTGAACCTTTTCCTCCCAATTCCGGTTCATGTAGCCGAAGACGATGTTGAACGAACCGTCTTCATTTTCCTCCCACCCTTCGAAGGCCGGAGATACGCCCTGTCCGAAGTCGAAGGAGGGGCGAGACTGCGCGATCCCCCCCTCCGCGAGGAGGAGGAGAGAGGTCGTCAGCAGCAAGATCGAGCGCGCTTTCACGGCTGGCCGTTGTCGTTGTTGGTGGGCCCATCGGCCGCAGGCTCCTCCGCCGGGAAGGGTGGAAGGTTCGCCATGCAGAGCGGGCACCCGACGATGTGGTCGTTCACGCTCACCTGATGCACTTCGCGGCGACGCGCCATCTCCTCCACGAACTGCTCGTCGGTGAGGGCTACGCGGCTCCCGAGGTCGATGAACATGTTCGTGATGGACCGGTTCCCCGAGCCCTGCCAGTTTCGCGGATCGGGTACGTTGGGAGAATCCTCCGACATATCCATGTAGCCGACGAGGTGCAGGACGGTGCCGGCCGGGAGGAGCGGGGCGTTCTCATCGTCGTAGACGTACTGCTTCACCCAGTTGTGATCGTACCCGGAGCAGTTCAACGTCTCGATCTGCATCCCCCAGATCGCCTCGAGGCACATCCGGTATCCGGGGCCATGCAGGTGCGGCTCGAAGGAGACGATCTTGGTGTGGTTTTCGAGCACCTGGTAGGCGTGCAGCTCCTGGAGATTCTCCTCGCCCCCGCGAATGTCGATGTTCACCCCGTCGCCGAGCTCGAAGCCGAGGCTCCGATACTCCGGCTGGTAGTCCGGGGGATGGAAATAGAATCCGATCTCGAGATGGGCCCGCGTGTCGCGCCCGCTCGAATGGAGGTGGACGGAGTTCGAGGTCACCCGCGAACCGGCCCGAAGGAGGCGCCCCGCCTCGGGCGCGAAGATGTCTGGATTGCGGCCGAGTTCATGCACGGGCCAGGCGGTCAGCCCCGAGCTGCTGTCTCCCCCGACCGTCGTCCAGATCATGTGGTGGACGATCCAGCGCCCGCCCACCGAGGTCTCGTTCGCCGCGTCGCCCACGACGGTGTTCACCTCGCGAATCGCGACTGCGCGGACGTAACGGTCCCCCTCCATCGGGATGTCCACGCTCTCCATGTCGCCCCACCAGTCCGGGGCGCCCGCTTCTACGAAGAACTCCTGCGTGTTCACGATGAGGTCCGGCTCGCCGAGCCTCCAGGCGCCGGAGTCGTCCCATTCGATCGGGGCCGGGAGGTCGGCCAGATCCCCCTCGGGGGCGCCGGCTTCCACCCAGGTCGCGATCATCTCGATCTCTTCGACCGTGAGGCGCTCGTCGTTCTGCATCTGCTGGATGCCGATTCCCCTCTCGAGGTAATAGGGCGGCATCACGCCGGCGCGGTCCTTGAGCCCCGTGCGGTGCTGGATCAGGGGGGCCCAGGGGCGAACCTGGTCGTAGGTGACGAGCGCCATCGGAGCCACCCCGTTGGGGCGGTGGCAGACCTGGCAGTTCTCCTGGAGGATCGGAGCGATGTCGCGTGAGAAGGTCACGTCGGCCGGGGCCGCCGAGGAGGCACGCGACGATCCGGCGGGGGCCGCCGAGGCGAGCAGTTGTGCGCTCAGGAGGAGCGGCACCAAAAGCGCCAAGACGCCTGAAGACGCAGCGACCACCGCTCGCATCCGAGCCGGGGCGCCCATTTCACGTGATCTCATCTCGTCATCTCCCATGCGGGAAAGAAACAGGTCCTTTGCGGAAACCGTACCGACTGCGGAAAGGCAACGCAAGCGGAGTGTGGATACTCTCGTAAGATAAAGCGTTAAGAGTCACACATCCATTGGCTTGAACGTTTTGAAGGTGCGGCGGAGGATCTTGAGGTAGGGAAAGGACAGAAGGGTCCCCACCAGAGCCGCCGCGACATCGCCCACCCCATCCCAGATAAAGTAGTCCCGGAGCCAGGGAAGATCGTCCGGCCAGAGCCACTCCTGGATGGCCTCGGTCCCCTCCCAGCCGAACGCCACCGCCAGGGAAAAGGCAACGGCCCAGATCTTCGGGCGGGCGGCCCCGGCGCGCAGCGCCCCCCAATACCCGAGGGCGCACGCCGCCATCCCCGAGAGGACATGGCTCGGAAGGTCCACCAGGGGAAACAGGCGGTAGAGGTCCCAGATCCGGATGACCGATTCCAGGATGAGAAAGGCGATGCAGAGGAGAAGGGCCGCGATCAGGAGGCGGGAGTGGACGTTTCTTGCTTCCTTCGTCACGGCCTCCCGCCTCCGGTTCGTTCGCGGTTGCGCTCGCTCCGCGGGCAATCAGCGGTCCGGCGCCGCCACGGTGCCCGTCAGTCTGGCCGCGAGCTCCTCGAAGGAGATGGCGGCGCTCCCGACCCCTCCACCCTGCGCGCAGGTCACGTTGATCTGCATCGGCGTGTAGATCCCGAAGGTGATTCCCGCGACCAGCCCATTCAGGAAGGAGTGCTGGGTCTCGACGCGCGAAACGCCGTTCGGGCACTGCGTGCTCACGTCCGTCAGGGGGGGCGGAACGATCCCATAGACGAAGGAGTTCGCCCAGAGGATCTCGACCGTCTCGGGCGCCGGGGGGCGTCCCGTTTCGATGATCGCGTGATAACACCCCGCGGTTGAAAGCACGACGAAGCCGAGTACAGCGAACGCGAGACGTTTTCTCATGATCTGCTCCTGGATGGTGGGTTGACCGACGCGTGGTGTTGCATTGCCGCCCTCGCGCGCGTCAGGGCGCGGGGGCGTGCTGGTGGTTCGAATCGTTCTCCGTCATCTCGTAGTGCTGGCGGAGCAAATCCTTCCCGTAGTCGTTTCCGTTCGGGGTTCGGACCGTGATGTGGAAGTGGTTCCTCGAGGGTCCCGGCGGCATGACGTTCCGAAGCGAGACGTGGGTCGTGTGATCGAACTCGATCAGAACGACGGGGCTCTGAATCCGGTAGTAATAAACCGCGTCAGGGCCGACGTCTCCGATCCAGGCGAAGTAGGTATCGTCGAGATGGGCCCGCACTTCCTCCACTCTCACCCGGGCATGCCCTTCCTCCATGTGTCCCGCGTACACGGCCACGACCTCCATCAGCCCTTCTCTCTGCGCGGCGTCGAGCTCGGTGGCCCGAATCCCCGCGTAGTCGAGCACGAGGTTGTCGCGGAAGGCCTGCGCGAGGGCGTTGTTTCCGGTCTTCTCGGATCGGATGAGCGCGGTCCGGCGCTGGTCGGGACGGAGCGACTCCATGAAGGCGAGGCCGCTGTCCTGTTCCTCCTGGAGAACTGACATGCCGGCCAGCTCCCCTTCGGTGATGTAGACCGGCTCGGCCCCCCAGAACTGCGGAGACATGACGACCTGGTCGCCCATGGCAAAGTAGTTCACGACGAGATGATGGCCATCGAGCTGCCATCCCCACGGCTCGGTCGCCGAGGGCTCACCGAAGATGCTGATGAAGTAGGCGTCCTCGCCGAATCCCACCGGATCGTCGTTGAAGACGGCGAGCCAGCCGTCGATCTGTCGAATCTTCTGGGCCTCGTTGAAGGCGCGCGCGCTGAGTCCGGCTCGCAGAAGATTCAGGGCCGCCTCCCGTTGGGGCTCCGTCATGTCGCGGAAGGGAAGCCCTTCGCGCGGGAGGTTCGCCAGGGGAATGTTGCTCCAGTGGCGCCATTCGTCGGAGTCGAGCCCGAACCGAGTCCGTTCGACTTGGAGCGGAGTCAGCGAGGCGAGATAGGCCCGTGCGGCAGCCACGACCGGAGCCGTGGACACCCCCGTGGCGCGGACCGGAAAGAGCCCCTCGATCCGCGCCCCGTTGGTGATGATCCCGAAGAAGGGGTCGTCCAGGTTGTTTTGTTGACCGGCGCTCGTGCCCGGTGTCCCGAACCCCACCCCAATCGCGAACACGGCGACGACGAGTGACGGAGGACGGCTGAAGAACGATGTGCGCATGGCGGTTCCGGAGCGGGACAGGCGGGGCGAAGAGGCCGCCGTCATGATTCAACGGGGGCCACGCTTCCGCAACGGGCGCCCTCCCCGCGCCCAAGCCCGACTGGGCTTCGCGGCACACGCCTCACTTCGGCGCGAGCCGCCGGGATTCTCTGACGAGTCACGGACGAAGGTCGCACCGTTTGGCCTAGCAGAAGCCTACGATTGGACCCATCATGGAAGTACGATGCGCCGAATGAAGACCCTCTTCGGGCTCACCTTGCTGGCCGCTCTTCCTTGCGCGCCGGGGAATGCCTCCGCCCAGGAACTCCCCGAGCCGGATCGGTCCGCCTACCTCGCGATGCCCGGCGAGGATCTCTACCAGGCCGCATGCGCGAACTGCCACGGGGCGGGCGGCGCGGGAGAGCCCTCCCTCCCCCTCGTCCTCCGCGATCCGCCCGTTCCGGACTTCACCGAATGTAGTTTCGCTAGCCGGGAGCCGGACGCCGACTGGATCGCGGTGGCCCACGACGGGGGCCCGGTGCGAGGCTTCTCCCCGCTCATGCCCGCCTTCGGGAGCATGCTCGGACCGAAAGAGCTCCAGCGGGTCATGGACTACATTCGGACGCTCTGCGACGACACGAGCTGGCCGCGCGGCGAGTTGAACCTGCCGCGCGCCATGTTCACGGAGAAGGCGTACCCGGAGGACGAGCTCGTCTGGACGACCGAAGTCCCGCTCGGCGGTGAAGAGACCTCGGTCATGAACGAAGTCGTCTATGAAAAGCGATTCGGCTCCCGAAGTCAGATCGAGGTCGTGGTGCCCTTCGGATTCCGAGAACGGAGCGGGGGAAGCTGGATCGGTGGGCTGGGGGACGTCGTTTTCGGTGTCAAGCACGCGCTTTTCCACTCCCTCGGCGCCGGATCCATCCTTTCGCTCGGCGGTGAGGTGAAGCTCCCGACCGGAAGGGAAGAATACGGATTCGGGAGCGGCACGACCGTTCTCGAGTCCTTCGTTTCTTTGGGCCAGATCCTCCCGTCGGACGCTTTCCTCCAGCTCCAGGGGGTCGCGGAGTTCCCCACGGCGTCCGGGCACGACAACGAGGTCGTGGGCCGGGGTGTCTTGGGGTGGAGTTATGCGCAGGGCGGATGGGGACGCACCTGGACCCCGATGATCGAGGCGCAGGCAAAGAAAGAGCTCGCGGACGAGGCGGAATGGGGCTGGGACCTGATCCCCCAACTCCAGGTGACGCTGAATACCCGCCAACACGTGATCGGGAATATCGCCGTCCTGATTCCCATGACCGACACCGAGTTCCGAGACCCCCGGCTCGCCGTTTACGTGCTCTGGGACTGGTTCGATGGCGGCTTTTTCGCGGGGTGGTGATTGATGCCGGTCTTCCTCCTTCTCCTGATCGCCCTCGCGACGCTCATCCTCGTGAATCCCGAGGCCGCCCCGCCGCCGCCGCCGCCTCAGCCGGCCCCGGCGAACGGCGTCGCCCTCTTCGCGACCTCCGAGAACTGCCTTCTCTGCCACAACGGGATCGTGTCTTCGAAGGGCGAAGACGTCTCGATCGGCGCGGACTGGCGGGCGACGATGATGGCCCACGCGGCGAAGGACCCCTATTGGCAGGCCGCGGTGCGCCGCGAGATCACCGACCACCCCACGGCCGCCGCCGCCATCGAGGACAAGTGCTCGACCTGCCACATGCCGATGGCCCGCTACGAGGCGCACCTGGGCGGGGGGTCGGGCGAGGTCTTCGGAAACCTCCCCGTCGGATCGTCGGCCGAGCGGGGGCCGGTCCTCGCCGAGGACGGGGTCTCCTGTACCGTCTGTCACCAGATCGTGGACGAAGGGCTTGGAGACCCCTCGACCTTCACCGGGGGCTTCGCCGTCGATGAAACGACGCCGTGGGGGGAACGGAGCATGTTCGGGCCCTTCACGACGGATCTGGGACGGGCGGGGATCATGCACTCGGCGACCGGCTTCACCCCGAGAGAGGCGCTCCACATCCAGAGCTCGGAGCTCTGTGCCAGCTGCCACACGCTTTATACCGAGACGCTCGACGCGGAGGGACGACAGATCGGTGAGCTTCCGGAGCAAGTCCCTTACCTCGAGTGGCAGCACAGCGCCTATCCGGCCCAGGACGTTCAGTGCCAGAGCTGCCACATGCCCGTGGTGAGCGAGCCGGTCGCGGTGACCCGGGTCCTCGGGCAGCCGCGAGACGAGGTGAGCCGGCACATCTTCCTCGGAGGAAACTTCTTCGTGCTGGGGATGCTCAACCGGTACCGGGACGAGCTCGGCGTCGAGGCGCTCCCGCACGAGATGGACCGTGCCCAGCGCCGGATGGTCGAGCACCTCCAGACCGACGCGGCGCGCGTGAGGATCGAGGAGATCGAAGCCGGGGACGGCCGGGTGGCCGCAACCGTCTCGATCGAGAACCTGGGCGGCCACAAGCTACCCACCGCGTATCCGTCGCGACGGGCCTGGTTACATGTGACGGTGCGGGACGGAGCGGGGCGCATCGTCTTCGAGTCGGGCGCTTTCCGGCCCGACGGCTCGATCATGGGGAACGATCTCGACGCGGGAGGCGACGGCTTCGAACCCCACTACGAGACGATCGAGAGCCCCGACCAGGTCCAGGTGTACGAGACCGTCATGGTGGACGTGGACGATAGTGTGACGACCGGGCTCCTCCGTGGGATCCGTTTCGCCAAGGACAACCGGATCCTTCCGCTCGGCTTCGACGTCACCACGGCGCCCGAAGACGTCGCGGTGCGCGGGGGCGCGACGGAGGACGCTGACTTCACCGGCGGATCGGACCGGATCCAATACGACGTGTCCGTCGGAGGGGCCCAGGGACCATACACCGTAGAGGCTGCGCTCTGGTTCCAGCCGGTCTCGTATCGTTGGGCACGCGAGCTCGACCCGTACGACGCTTTCGAAACGCGGCGCTTCGTCGACTACTACGATGCGATGGCAGCCTCATCGGCCGTCGTCCTCTCCAGAGACGCGCGGAGTGTGGAATGAGGGGTCCGGCGGCCTCCCCCATGGAGATCCGGCTCCGGGGGATTCTTCTGCTGGTCCTGCTGGCGGGGATGATCGGAACCGGCGTGGAGCTCGTTCTCCTCGAGCACATGGAGACGATGTCGCAACTGATTCCGATCCTTGCCATCGCCGCGGGGATCGTCAGCGCGATCGGCGTCGCGATCGGAAGGACGCCGGGAACGATCCGGATCCTGCAGTTCGTGATGGCCAGCTTCGTCCTCTCCGGCGGACTGGGTGTGTACTACCACTACAAGGGAAACATCGAGTTCGAGCTCGAGACGTATCCGACGATGGCCGGTTTCGAGCTTTTCAGGGAGTCGATGATGGGGGCGTTCCCCGCTCTGGCGCCCGGTGCCATGGCCTGGTTGGGGCTCCTGGGGCTCGCCTTCGCGTACAAGCACCCATGGGTGCGCAACAATGGGCCAACAATGGGAGGCACTTCATGAAGCTTTCGAATCGCTTGCGGGCCGGGATGCTCGGCACCGTCCTGGCGAGCCTTGTCCCGCTCGTCGCTTCGGCGCAGGTCGGAGCGAACGTGGGTCAACTCCTCGACCCGAACCGCGCGACCGCCGCGGAGCTCTCGGCTCTTCCCGGGCTGAACGCCGAGATCGCGGAAGCGATCGTGGGCGGGCGCCCGTGGCTCGTCATGACCCGGCTCGACGAGATGCTCTCCCAACGCGGGCTCGCGGAAGCGCAGCGGGAGACGCTCTACGGCCGCCTCTGGGATCCGCTCAATCTGAACGCGACGACCGCCGAGGAGATCCTTCTGATCCCCGGTGCCGGTGACCGCGTAGTGCGGGAGTTCCAGGAGTACGCTCCGTACGCGAACCTCGCCGTCTTCAATCGGGAGATGAGCAAGTATTGGGACGCCGAGGAAGTCGCGCGCCTCGCCCAGTACGTCTTCGTCCCCATTGATCTCAACACGACGACGGCGGCGGACATTCTCACCATTCCCGGCTCGGGGCAGCGGGTGGTACGAGAGTTCATGGAGTACCGCCCCTACGTCTCGATGGAGCAGTTCCGCCGCGAGATGCTGAAGTATTGGCAAGGAGCGGAGGTCGCGAGGCTCGAACAGTACGTGAAGATCGGAAGTTAGCTCGCGCACTTCTAAAAGAGGATCTTCCCTTCGGCTGAAGCTCCTAGGGCGGAGGGAAGCCCGTGGGCCCCGTGGTGCGCTACGTCATGCGCGCCCGGGGCCTGCGTCGTTTCGCGCAGACTCCGGGGGTGGTCCCCGGCGCCATTCTGAAGACGGTTCGACTCGAAACCGTTTCCGGAGGGCCTTACCATGCGCGGCCACACGCGGATCGCTGTCACCCTTCTCTCCCTCTTGCTCTTGCTCTCGAGCCTGGCCGGCTGCTCCCGGGGGTTCCTGCGTGGTTACGCGGAAGCCCCCTCCGCAGCCATGGTGGAGCGCTCGGAGGTGGATGGGGCGCCATCCGGGATCCTTCGCTTCGCCTTCGACGACCTCGGAGCCCTGAATACGGACGCGACCGAAACCCACGCGATTCCGTGGAAGGTCCTGGTGGCTGCGCTTCTCCTGGACCGCCGGAGTCGGGGTGAACCGGTAGCCCTACGCGAGGACGCGGTCTTTCCGATCCTCCAGGACTTTGGATTCATCGTCCCCGAGATGATCCTCAATCTCGACGCGGCCGTCCGGCCGGGGCGTTACACGGGTCCCATCGGACTGAACCGCGGGGTCGCCTCCCGCGCCCTCCCCCGCGTGGAAGTCGAGATCGCGAACCTGGGGTGCGCGGCCTGCCATGCCGGGGTGACGTACGACACCTCTGGGATGCCAACGCGGGATGTCTGGCTCGGGCTTCCGAACACTTCGCTCGACCTCGACGGTCTCACCCGGTCGCTCTATGAAGGGCTCCGGGGGGCCGTAAATGAACCGGGCCACTTTCGCGCGACGCTCGATTCCATCTATCCGGAGATGGCTCCGGGCGAACGTGCCACGCTCGAGAAACACATCCTCCCGACCCTCGCCGCACGAATTCCCCGGGCGCGGGATGAATGGGGCGCGCTCACCCCGTACGCGCCCGGCGGCCCTGGCGCGGCGAACGGCGTGGGAGCGGTGAAGCATGTGCTCGGGCTGGTCGGCGAGGGCGAGGGGATCGTGGGCGTGGGTGGAGCGGTGAGCACTCCGGATCTCGGGGACCGACTGCTCAAGAGCTCTTTCGCCTCCGACGGTTCCTTCGGCGTTCCAGGCGCACGGCGTTCCGAAGTCCTCGGTCCGGACGATCTGGACGCCGCGCGGCTGGACGGCCAGGCGGGTGTCGTCGCTTTCTTCGCGGTGAGTACGATGGGCGTGCGGCCCGACCGGGTCGGGGAAATTCTTCCTCGGATCCGGGAGGTGGTGGAATTCCTGCGGGACTACCGTCCGCCTCCCTTCCCCGGTTCGGTAGACCGGGCGCTCGCCGCGCGGGGAGAAGCGGTCTTCGCCGCTCGGTGCTCGGTCTGTCACGGGAGGTATTCGGCAGGTCCGCAGCCCCGTCTCGTCGCGTATCCGAACGTCGTGATCCCCGCCGCGGAGATCGGCACCGATCCCGTGCGGTGGGCGTCCGCCACCGCCGAGTTCGCGCGTGCGATCCAGGAGAGCGAAGCGGGCCGCTTTCTCGCGCTCGGACCCACGGCGGGGTATGTGCCCCCGCCCCTGACCGGCCTCTGGGCCACCGCTCCCTATTTCCACAACGGGTCGGTTCCCACCGTCTGGCACCTCCTCCATCCCGAGGAGAGGCCGGAGCGCTTCGAGGTGGGCGGTCACCGCCTCGACTTCGAGAAGCTGGGAATCGCGGGAGAATCGCAGGCGGACGGGTCGGTTCGTCATCCGGCGGGATACGTTCCCTGGTCGAGGCCCACCATCTACGACACGCGCCTTCCCGGTCAGTCGAACACCGGCCATGAAGCGCCTCTCCGCGGGCTCACGGAAGAGGAGAAACTAGCCGTCCTGGAGTATCTGAAGCTCCTCTGAACCCCGCCTCCGCCCGCCCTTTCCCGCGATCCCGATCCACCTACGTCATCGCGCGCCGGAGCCTACGTCGTGGGGCGTAGCTTCCCGCGGCGGACGCGACGCCATCGTTGAGCACGGAGGTTCGAATCGGGCTCCGGCCATCGAACCGAATCCACACTGCTACGCGGAGGTGTTCATGCGCGGCCTCAAGCTCCTCATCGTCCTCGTCCCCGCCATCCTTCTCGGATGCTCGGATCGGGGCCTGGCAGGCCCGGGAACCGACCCGACCATCCCAGGCGCTGGAGTCCCCGGTGATGAGGCTCGGGCTGGGGCCGGAAGCCCGACGACCGTGTTCACCAGAAATCTCTATCTCGGTGGGGACATCGCGCCTCCGCTCGGCGCGCAGGACCCGGTAGCGGCGGCCACGGCCATCTGGAATCAGATCCAACACACGAATTATCCCGCCCGCGCCGAGCGCCTCGCCGCCGAGATCGCGGAGCTCCGACCGGATCTGATCGGCCTACAGGAGGCGGTCCGCTTCACCGTGGGCCCCTTCCCCTCCGCCGAATTCCCGACGACCGAGCTCGTGGACTTCGTCACGGTGCTCCGCCTGAACCTCGCGGCGCTCGGACATTCGTATGTGGTCGCCGCTTGCCAGCCCAATACGCGCGTCGCCCTCCCGCTCCCCATGGGCGAGGGCCTCGTGACCATCGGCTACCAGGACGCCGTGGCAATTCTCGTGCGCGAGGGAGTCGAGACGGCCGATCCGGTCGGACAGAACTTCGTCGCGATGCCGCCGACCACCCACACCGCCGGGATTCCGTTCCGGCGGGGCTGGACGCAGGTGGACGCACGTGTCGGCGGCGGCTGGGTGCGTTTCGTAAGCACCCATCTGGAGATCCAGGCCTTCGCTCCGGTGCAGGTGGCGCAGGCCGCCGGGCTGCTCGCCTCCCTGGAGAGCTCGCCCCATCCGGTCATCCTCGTCGGCGACTTCAACTCGGCCGCCAACTTCCGCGCTCCCGCGGACCGGAAGACCGCGTCCTACGGGATGATCCTCGCGGCCGGCTTCCACGACCTCTGGACCCGGACCCACTCTACCGACGAGGGACTGACCTGCTGCCACGCCTCCGACCTGTCGAACCCGTCGGCGAATTTTAATCAGCGGTTGGACCTGATCTTCGCCCGGAACAAGCCCGGAAGCGGCGGGGGTTTCGCGGGCGCCGCGGAACTCACCGTCGTCGGCGAGGACGAGGGCGAACGGTTCGCCGCCCCTAAGGGCCACGGCCTCTGGCCGTCCGACCATGCGGGCGTCGGCGCGACGCTGCGCCTGCCACCCGGGCTTTTCGCCGTCCGGTGACCCATGGGGGAGCGGGGTGGGGCCACCGACCCGCTCCCCCATTGTCCCCAATTCGCCAATCGAAATCCAGAAAGGAGAAATGAGCCATGTACGGCATACTCGCAGTCACCATGATCGCCCTTGCGACGGCTGGCGCCGCGGCGCACACACCCAGCACACAAGTGGACGTCCAGGTGAGGGCCGAAGCGGGCGAGGCGCTCGTCACGATTCCAGGACTCGATATCCCGGGGGGTGCGATTTATCACCACGAGCACGAAGGGGGCGACGCGAGTGTTCGCTTCGCCTGGCCGGCGGACGGTTGGGTGCGGGGCTACCGCATTGACCTCGTGGACTCGGCGGGGACCCTTCTCCCGAGGGAGATGCTTCATCACGTCGGTGTCGTGGACCTGGGGCGACGGCAGCTCCCGTACGCCAAGTCACTCCGCCTTTTTGCAGTGGGACGGGAAACGGAGCCGGTCTTGCTCCCCGAGTCCCTCGGCGTCCGGATGACGGAGGGAGATTCGATCCTGGTCTATTACGCTCTCGTGAGCTCCGAGGACGAGCCGGTGGAGGATGCCGCGATTCGGATCACGCTGGCCTGGGCTCCGGTCGAGGGCCACGCACCTAAGGAGACGTTGCCGCTCATCATGAACGCCAACCCGGACCTGATGGGGCCCTCGGCCTTCGATCTCCCGCCGGGCCGCTCCGTGACGAGCGCGGAGTTCACCCTCCCCGTCGGGGGACGCCTCCGCGCGGCGGGAGGACACCTGCACGACCATGCGGTGCATATTCGCCTCGAGGACGCACGCAACGGCCGCGTCCTCGTCACCCTCGAGACGGACCTCGCGCGGGATGGAACCCTGGAACGGGTGGATGTCGCCCATTTCCAGCTGACGCGCGGCGGACTTCGGCTCGAGGCGAATCGCACGTACCGTGTCGTCGCCGTCTACGACAATCCAACCGGCGCGACGATTCCGGGGGGCGCGATGGCCTACATGGCCGGCCCCTTCGTACCGGACGACGTCGGGCTGTGGCCGGCCATGGACCGCGAGGATCCGGTGTTCCTGGCCGATTTCCGGCGCCTCGGTTGGTCCGAGGAGGAGGAGGTCGCCGGCGAGCATGCGCACTATGGGCACTGAGGACGGCCGCACCTCGGCGAGCACGTCGACTTCGGCGCCACCCACGGGATTGCGGGCCTGGGGGGGGGGGGGGGGGGG
>JBBEBG010000041.1:0-25187 GCA_040882465.1 Gemmatimonadota bacterium | reverse complement strand
AGCCCCCCCCCCCCCGCCCCTCACCTCTCGAGGAATCGTCCGATGGCGCGCTCTCGCTTCCGCACCCCACGTCTCGTAGCGCTTCTTCTGCTCTCCTGGCTTCCGATCCAGGCCGCGGCCCAGGCCCCGACCGCTCAGGCCCCGGCCGCCCCGGCCTCCGCGACGGAGCCGACACCGCCGCGTACCGAGGCGCGGCATGGAAGCTTCCTCGAGCGGGCCGCGCAGGGGAATATTGATGTCCTCTGGGTCGGCGACTCGATCACGGACTGGTGGGCGCGTGCGGGGGTCGAGGTTTGGAACGCGAGCTTCGCGTCGCTCAATGCGGCGAACTTCGGGATCGCGGGTGACACGACGAACGGCGTCCTCTGGAGGATGCGGAACGGTGAGCTGCAGGGGTTCCAGGCGAAGCTCATCATCCTGATGCTCGGCACGAACAACTTGCGGCGGCACACGCCGGCCGACATCGCGGAAGGGAATCGGCTCATCGTAGAGGAGTTTCGGCGCCAACAGCCGCAGGCGAAGGTGCTCGTCCTCGGCGTCTTCCCGCGCGGGGCCGACGCAGCGAATCCGGCGCGTGCTCAGATCCACGAGCTGAACGGGTACCTCGCGGAGCTCGCGGACGGCGAAAACGTCCTCTTCATGGACATCGGGGACCGCTTCCTCGCCCCCGACGGGACGCTCACGGAAGAGGTGATGCCAGACGGGCTCCACCCCTCCGCGGTGGGTTACCAGATCTGGGCGGACGCGATCGGTGAGACAGTTCGGGAGCTGCTGGGCGCGCCCTGATCGCCACGGCCGCCACCCCGCCAGGCCCTCACTCTCCGGATTCGAGCCGCTTCCGCATCCTCTTCAGCCCCGCGCGCTGATCGGGGTCGATTTCCGGAAAGCGGGGGTCCAGATTCGCGATCGCATCCACGAGGATCCGCGCCACCTCCCGCTTCATGTAGGGCTTTTCGTCCGCGGGGATTGCGTACCAGGGCGCCCACGGCCTCGACGTACCGTTCAGCGCCGCTTGGTACGCCTCGATGTACGCCTCGCGGTGTTTCCTCTCCTCCACGTCGGCGGCCGCGAACTTCCAGTGCTTCTCCGGCTCTCGGATCCTCGACAGAAAACGCTCCCGCTGGACTTCGCTCGAAACGTGTAGCCAAAACTTGAGGATGAGGGTCCCGTTCCGGGCCAGGTGCCGCTCGTGCTCGCGGATGGACTCGATCCGCTCTTCCCAGAGGGCGCGACTCCGCAGTGAATCGGGAATCCGCTGGGAGTCGAGGATCTCGGGATGCACCCGGACCACCAGCATTTCCTCGTAATAGCTGCGGTTGAACACCCCGATGGTGCCCCGTTCGGGAAGACGCGCGGTAGACCGCCAGAGGAAGTCGTGGTCGAGCTCGAGCGCCGACGGCCTCTTGAACGAAGAGACCCGGCAACCGGTGGGGTTCACTCCGGTGAAGACCGCCCGGATAGTGCTGTCTTTTCCAGCCGCGTCCAGCGCCTGAAAGATTGCGAGGACGGCCCAGTGGTCCTCCGCGTAAAGCCGGCGCTGGAGCTCGCCGAGCTCCTTGACGATGGAGTCCAGGTCTCTCTCGAGCTCCTTCTTTTTTGGAGTGCCAGGCGGCGGGGCCGTAGGCGCCTCGCCCGCTCGAAAGGAGCCGTCGAAAGGGACGAGATAAGGATTGGTTGGGATCTCGGACATGCGGTTCTCCTTGGAGTTTGCCCCCCTCCGGGCCTGGCGCGATACTTTCTGGTCGAATTTGACACTCCAATTGACCGCGCATTGCGGGCGATGA
Organism: Gemmatimonadota bacterium; assembly: GCA_040882465.1. Lineage (NCBI taxonomy): Bacteria > Pseudomonadati > Gemmatimonadota > Gemmatimonadota bacterium. Next base: position 23,403 of record JBBEBG010000041.1, on the reverse strand, counting down.
GGCATCGGCACCCGACATGCGCCACGACATGCCCAGGGTCCTTCAATGATCCGTATCGCAATTGTCGAGGATAACCGCCTCGTGCGAGATGGAGTCTCCCTCAAACTGAACGAGCAGCCGGACCTCACGGTCTCCTATTCCGCCGCGAACGGCGACATTGAGGGCCTCAGGGAAGCGGCGCCTCAGGTCCTCCTTCTGGACGTCGGACTGGAGGGAGACGACAGCGTGCAGTTGGCCGAGCGGATACGGAGTGAACTCCCGGGGACCCGGGTGATCGTGATGGACCTGCTCCCGGTCCATGAGGATCTCGTCGAGTTCATCAACGCCGGCGTGTCGGGCTTCATCCTGAAGGACGCCACCCTCGAGGAGCTCTTGACGACCATCCGGTCGGTGGCGGGTGGACAGACGATCCTGCCTCCGGAGATGACCACGACCCTCTTTGCCCAGGTCGTCGAGGAGGCGGTCGCCCGCGGACTGGTGGGGGTGAGCGAGGCCACCGCCCTGACTCCCCGGGAACGGAATGTGGTCGGCCTGATCGGCGAAGGGTTGAGCAACAAAGCCATCGCAAAGGCCCTCGAGATTTCCCCCCACACAGTGAAGAGCCACGTCCGAAATGTGATGGACAAGCTGGCGCTGCGCACCCGCCTCCAGATCGCAGCCTACCTTCGCACGACCCCCGGAGAAGCAGCGGAAGTAGAGTAGGCCTCCTCTCACCCTCCCTCGTTTGTGGGATACCTCCCCCCGGAGGGTTTTGCTAGCATCCGTATCACGGCGTGAGGGCTCCTGGCTCGCACGGTTCCGACCACCCCACCAAAATCTGAGATCCGGAGGCCGGAACCGGCGCCATGCGTAGGTTCGAGCTTAACGGAGGGGGGCACCAACATCATGATTGACAAGAATCGAGTTCCCGAAGAAGGGACACCTTCTGACGGACGGACTCTGTGGGCGTATGGATACGAGATGATTCCGCCGCATCGCGAGGACCGGATGAAGGCGATCCGTGGCCTCCTCAACCGGGAAAACACCGAGGCGAAGCGAACGGCCCGAAACTGGACGGGCCGATTGGTCACGGAGGAGCAGGTGACCCACCTGCTGATCGTGAGCGCCGGCCCCGACTTTGACCTCGAGATCAATCGAAAGGTCGAAGCCCAATTGAACGCCCTGGGGGTCAAATTTCTCGTGACGGTCCCGATGCCGCTCAGTGACGGGCTCGAGCCGGGAAGAGCCTGAGCCGGAGGCGGGATCGTGGATCGCTCCAAGCCCGGTCCCCGGCAAAGGCCCGTGCGACGCGGGAGACGGACTTGTTCACCCTTTGGAGGGCCTCATGTACAGATTCAGCATAGGCATGGTTCTGGTCACGATGTTGGCGGGCTGCGGGGGCGAAGCGGAGTCCCGGGAAGACCTCGAGGGCCAAGCGACCGAGCGCGCAGGGCAGGCGCAACCGGCGCGCGCGGTCCCGCCGCCACCGGTGCGCGCAATCCCGGCGGGAACGGTTCTGACCTTCGAGGTGCGTGAGAACGTTTCGACCTCGTCCCACGTTTCGGGTGACGCCTTCTCCCTCGTGCTCGTGGATGGAGTCACCGGTTCAGGCGGAGCCGTCCTGGGTTCCGGGACACAGGCCCGAGGGCTCGTGACCGACATCCACAAGAGCACCGGTCCCGATGACGACGCCATCCTCGGCGTACAGGTGGTCTCGATCGAGGCCGGAGGGGTGCAGCGTTCCATCGAGGGGCAGGTGCAGTCCGCCGCGATCGAGTCCGACAATCGGGACAGTGGAGCCCGGACAGCGGCCACCATCGCGACCGGGGCCGCGGCGGGCGCGATCATCGGTCAGATTCTGGGCCGTGACACGCGATCCACGGTGACGGGTGCCGCGGTGGGAACCGCCGTCGGGGTGGGTGTGGCCCTCTCGACCCGGGGAGGCGATGCGACCCTTCCCCAGGGCTCCCGGATCGTTGTCCGGCTGGACCGCGATCTGGACCTCTGAACGGAGGGCCCCCGGACTCCCCACTCCACAACTGAGTCCGTTCTCGACAGTTGAGTCCGTAAGTATGGCGATCTCCCGGGGCGGGCCCACCCCCCTGGGAGGTCGCCAACCTCGGCCCTGATTCCCTTCCCGAGCTCTCCCTTCGCCGGGGTCTAGCCTATTCGGGTGACCCCCAGGTCACCCGAGGCGTATCCCCCTTTTTCCCTCCGATTGGCGGATGGTGGACCGAGGCCATCGCCGGCAACTTTCAGGGTAGGCGGACGTCCGACTCATTCAGGACCATTCAAAATCCAAAGGATTCCCATGCACGCGATGAAGCCGAGCAACCCTTCCGGTCGGAGGACAGAAACCGTCCTTCGTATCGAACCGCGGAACTCTACGGGAAGGATCGTCCGCGGACTTTCCGCGCTCACCCTCGCCGTTACCGTCACCACCGGCTGCGGTTGGAGCAACCAGACCAGGGGCACGATCATCGGCGCGGGCGCCGGAGCGGCCGCGGGAGCCGTGGTGGGCAACCAGACCGGATCCACCGTCCGGGGAGCCATCATCGGCGCGACGTTGGGAGGCGCCGCCGGGATGGTGATCGGGAACCAGATGGATCAGCATGCGGAGGAGCTCGCGTACGCCCTTCCCGGCGCTCACGTGCAGCGGATCGGTGAGGGGATCGCCGTGACCTTCCCGGACGGCCTCCTCTTCCCCTTCGACTCCGATCAGCTCCATCCCGAGGCCCGGCAGAACCTGATCAAGTTCGCCCATAGCCTGGCGCAGTATCCGAACACCACGGTGCTCGTGGTCGGCCACACGGATTCCGACGGCGAGGCGGCGTACAACCAGTCGCTCTCCGAGCGCCGTGCCCGGGCTGCGGCGGACTTCATCTCGGCAAACGGCCTCGCGCGCGCGCGGCTCAACACCGTTGGCGTGGGGGAGAACGAGCCGATCGCCACGAACTCGACAGACCTCGGCCGGAGCCAGAACCGGCGGGTCGAGGTGGCGATTTTCGCGGCGAGTTAGATCGATCGCGGGGTCGAGACTTCCGTTGGGGAGAGGGCTCTCGCCCCGGCGGAGAGCGGCCCACGGAGACAGTCTCCACAGTTTCACGGAAGCGCTCATTCTGAGCATTCACACGTTATCCAGGAAGATACAATGTCAAACGTGCTTCGAGCATTCTTCACAGTCGCCGCGGCCCTCGCCTTCGCCGTACCGGTGTCCGCGCAGCAGGGCCGGCTCGCCCATGCCGGGTCGGGGGGGGCAGTCACGGCGACCTTCGCGCAGACGGCCGTCTTTGCGGGCCCCACCATGGCGAGTGCGGTCTTCCCCTTGTCCGCCTCTCGGATGGCGCTTAGCGAGACTCCGGCAGCGTTGCGCGCGCCCAGTAGCGCGAACGTCGCGCTCATGGTCGTGGGTGGAGCCGCACTCGTATTGGGGGCCGTCATCGGCGGCGACGAGGGCACGATCATCATGATCGGCGGCGGCGGGGTCGGCCTCCTCGGGCTGTACCGATATCTGCGGTGACCACGGATCGCCCCGAGACCGGGGACGCGGCCCCGGGGCGAGGCAGGGCTCTCCCCTCAGGAGGCGGGGCTCCTATGCAGGTGGACCTTCACCGGTCGGACGATGCGCTCATCGCCGGGCTGTCCGGCGATTGGGAGTTGGACCGCCCGACTCCGCGCTTCGCTCAGCTCCTCGAAGACCAGGCGCCCGGACCGGCGGTGCGCGGCATCGGGTTCGACACCACCGAGCTGGGCACATGGGACAGCAGCCTGCTCACCTTTCTTCTGCAGGGGCTGAATTATTGCGAAACCCACGGCCTCGAGTTCAGGGAAGAAGGCCTGCCGGAGAGCATCGCGGGTCTTCTGGAACTCGCCCGGGCGGTGCCGGAGGCCGATCTCGATCCCCCGGAAGAGAAGGCATCGCTCCTCGCGAGGATCGGGGAAAAAGGCCTCTCCTCCTTCGATGCGTTCCTCGCGTCCGTCACCTTCACTGGCGAAGTGGCGAACGGCTTCATGAGGTTCTTTCGGTTCCGGGTGCGCGTGCGCTGGCGGGATTTCTGGATGGTGGTGCAATCGAACAGCTCGGGCGCGCTTCCGATCGTCACCCTGATCAGTTTTCTCGTCGGGCTGATCATCGCCTTTCTCGGAGCGGTGGTGCTGCGCCGCTTCGGCGCCGGCTACTACGTGTCCTATCTGGTCGGCTTCGGGATGTTGCGGGAGATGGGCGCCCTCATGACGGGGATCATCATGGCTGGCCGGACGGGGGCCGCCTTCGCGGCCGAGCTGGGGACAATGAAGATCTCGGAAGAGGTGGACGCCCTCGAGACCTTCGGCCTGTCGCCGATCGATTACCTCGTCCTGCCGCGGGTCTTGGGCCTCTTCGTGATGATGCCCCTGCTGACGGTGTATTCGATGTTCATCGGCATCGTGGGCGGGTTGATCGTGGCGGTCACCATGCTGGACCTGACGGCCACCCAGTTCGTGGGGGGACTTTTGACGCCGATCACGCTCGCCGACGCGCTTCTGGGGGTCTTCAAGGGGACGGTCTTCGGCCTGATCATCGGCGTGGCCGGCTGTATGAGGGGGATGCAGGTCGTAGGCGACGCCGGGGCCGTGGGACGAGCCGCGACCTCCGCCGTGGTTACGGGGATCACGCTGATCATCCTTGCCAACGCCGTCATCGACTGGATGTCCGCCCTCCTCGGAGTCTGAGGCCGAACATGAATGAGAATCCCGCAGTCGAGGTCAGCGATCTGACGCTGGCGCACGGCACGCGTGTCATCATGGAGGGGCTGAACTTCCAGCTCCGCCGGGGGGAGATCTTCGTCATCGCGGGGGGGAGCGGCAGCGGAAAGAGCACACTCCTGAAGCACCTGGTTGGGCTCATGAAACCGGCGAAGGGAACCATTCTCTTCGACGGAGAGGACTTCGTGGAGGCCGATGAGGAGGCGAGGAGAGGGATGCTCCGTCGCATGGGAGTGACTTACCAGGGCGGTGCGCTCTGGGGCGGACTGACGCTGGCGGAGAATGTGGCCCTCCCCATCGAGGAGTACACGACGCTCGACGCTGACGCCATCGCCGAGGTCGTGTCGCTCAAGCTCGCGCTGGTGGGGCTGCGCGGCTTCGAGGCATTTTATCCCGCCCAGATCAGTGGGGGGATGCGCAAGCGCGCGGCCCTCGCCCGCGCCATGGCGCTGGACCCGGAGGTGCTCTTCTTCGACGAGCCGTCCTCCGGCCTGGATCCGATCACCGCCAGCCGCCTGGACGACCTGATCCTCCAGATCCGAAGCAGCTTCGGCACCACGATCGTCGTGGTGAGCCACGACCTCGCCAGCATCTTCAAGATCGCCGACCGACTTCTCTTTTTGGACATCAAGCAGAAGACGATGACGGCGCTCGGAAGTCCGGACGAGCTGCGTGAGAATCCACCGAGTGAGGAAGTGCGCCAATTCCTGACGCGCAGCAGTGAAGTCGACGGCCACCGGCCGTCTCTCTCCAACCTCGAGCCGATCGGGATGCCCCAGTCATGAGCGCCCGTGCCAATCCCACCGCCATCGGTCTTTTCATGATCGGAGCCATCCTGCTCACCGTAGTCGGGGTCGGGGCGCTGGCTTCCGGCTTCTGGTTCAGCAAGGAGTCGACCTTTATCAGCTACTTCGGAGAGTCGGTGAACGGCCTGGAGGTCGGTGCGCCGGTGAAGTTCCAGGGGGTGCCGGTCGGCCGCGTGACGGATCTCCTGATCCGGATCGAGCTGGCGGATAAGACTTTCCAGGTGCCGGTCCAGTACGAGGTGAGCCTCCCCCGCCTCACCTCGGCGGGCGGAACCTTCGTGGACCTCGATGATCCGGTGGTCCTGCGGCAGCAGATCGCCGACGGGCTCCGCGCCCAGCTGCAGATGGAGAGCATCGTCACGGGCCAGCTTTACGTCGAGCTCACCTATCGCGAGGACGCCGCACCGCCCGAGCTCGAAGGCGCCCCGACCGCCTATCCGGAGATCCCGACGGCCCCTTCGCTCCTGGCGGCCTTCGGAACCCAGGCCGGGAGCCTCGTGGGGGAGGTACTGGCGATCCTGTTCCGGGTGAACGAGATGTTGGAAGAGGTGAACATGGCGGAGATCAACGAGACGGTGGTTGCCTCGGCCCGGGCCGTCGAGCGACTGGCGGATACACCGGAACTGCGCGCGGCGCTCGAGGAGGTCCCGCGAATGGCCACGCAGGCCACGCGCACCCTGGAGGAGATGGAACGGATGGCGGAGCGGCTCGGCGAGCTCATCGATCCGCTTCAGGCGCAGCTGGAAAGCACGAATGCCGAGGTGGTCCTCACGCTGCAGACCATGAGACAGGCGCTGGAGGATACGCGAGGGTTCCTCTCTCCGGACTCCGGCGTCGGGTATGAGATCGAGGGGGCGATGGCCAGCCTGAAGGACGCGGCGGACGCGCTGCGCGCGCTCGTCCTCTCGCTGGAGCGAAGCCCCGACATGCTCATCCGAGGGAGAACGCCCGATGAATGACCGCTTGCGGCTCAGGGTGAAGGTGACCTGGCTGATCTGCCTGACCGGGCTGATCGGCTCGACCGGGTGTGGCATCGGTCTGAACAGAGGCGCCCTGCCCCCGCAACATTACGTGCTCGGAGGAGCGTCGTCGCAGGCGGACGCGACGCCGTCCGGGGATCTCGCGGAGCTCTCGATCGGGCTGCGGCGGCCACAGATCGCGTCCTATCTCGACGCCCCGTTCATCGTGGTTCGCCAGGGGCCCAACCAGATCGGATTCTCCGAGCTCCACCGTTGGGGCGAGGATCTCGGCGGTGGGATCAGTAGAGCCGTGGCCGGGGACCTGTCCGAGCGGGCGTTTTTCCGGACCGTCGATGTCGCCCCGTGGGCGCCAAGCGAACGCTACGATTACCTGGTACAGATCCACCTGCTGCGCTTCGAGGGATTGACGTCGGAGGAAGGGGAACCGCTCGAGGGAGAGGCCCATTTGCTGGCGACGTGGGAGGTCCTCCGCCAGGAGGATGGCTCGGTGCTCACCCGGGGAACCACGGACTATCGTGAGGGGAGCTGGAGGGTGGGGGATTATGCCGGCCTGGTGACCCTGCTGGATGCGGGCCTCGGCGTTCTGTCGGACGACCTGGTCGCCGCGATCCGGGGCCTGACGCGCTCCGGGCCGTAGGTTGGAAGAGAGCTCATCTTCCCGCCCCCGGGCGCTCCACGATATGGCAGGCATACTGGAGCCACTCCCAAAATCGGTCACAGCTCCCGTCCATCCGGTACTCGACCGACTGAACCTCGGGAAAGCCGAATAGGGTGCCGTTCAGCTCCTGCAGGAGGAGAGTGCTACCGGTCGACGAGGATGCCCCGGGCAGGAGCGCCTGAAGGTCGTGAAAGTCCACCACTGCTCGGCCCGAGGGATCGATCGAAATTGCGCGAAGGGAGGCGGCGGTTTCCCCGGAAAACCAGGACTCGATCCCCCGGGCGACTTCGTCCTCGTTCGGGCCCCGCAGCAGCCATTCCAGTGCCGACTGGACTCCGGATGACCCCGAGGGAACCGGTCGCCGTACGGGGACCGGCTCCTCTTCGCGTGTGAAGACGACCGTCACCGAGTCCGCGGACTCGCCGGATGCGGGCGCGCCCGACCGCTCTCCGCACCCGGCCGGGAGGAGTAAGGCGCAAGAGAGACAGCCGATCAGGCTAGGAGTCCGCGGGCGCATCACCCTCCAGGAGATCCGACTCCTCGCTCAGCCGTCGGTCGGACTCGATTTGCTCGTCAACGCTCCGGTCCACGGAGACGTCGGCCTGGGTTAAATCGTGTGCCGCCGGTTCCGTCGGCGACGGCTCGCGACCGGCTGCCGTGGCGCGGCGATCGATGTGAAGGAGATACTCGGGCGATGGAAGGGTCAGCCCTGCCTCCTCGAGGCGGAGCTTCACGAGGCGGATCGCCTCACTCCGCACCCGATCGAACTCCGAGTTCCTCTGATCCACCCACGCCGAGAAGCGCATCGTAACCGTGGAATCCGCCAAGTCCCGGATGAGCGCCTCCGGCGGCGGCGTGGCGAGCACCCCCTCCATCTCCCCCAGCGTCTCCACGGCCACGTCACGTGCCTTCGCCAGATCGTCGTTGGCACCCAGCCCTGCCTCGAACTGAACGCGGCGCAGGGGATTCCGGGTGAAGTTCGTCAGTGGACTCCGGAAGATGAGGGCGTTCGGGAGCCGAACGTGGTTCCCCTCGAGCGTCATCAGGATCGTCTCGCGTGGCGTCAGGCGAACGACCTTCCCCTCGAAGGTATCCACGCGGATGTGATCGTTCTTCGCGAAAGGCTGGCGGAAGGCCAGAATCGTTCCCGCGAGGTAGTTCTCCACGATGTCCTTGAAAGCGAAGCCGAGGGCCAACCCCGCCAGTCCGGCGGTCCCCACGACGGCTCCCACGAGCGCCGCGGCGTCCAATAAATCGAGCGCCACGACGACCCCGACGAGGAGGACGGCTCCCTGGAGAAAACGCCGGACCAGCCCCTGGAGGAAGGGATTTCGCGTCCGGAGAAAGGCCGGCCCCCCCCATCGCGAGAGGAGCCACCCGAACACAATGGCGAGCCCCACGATCAGCCCGGCCACCACGAGGAGCGGAAGTTTAGCCACGAAGCCGTATCCCAGCTCCCGCAGCCGGGCCCAGGTGGGTGCGAGTTGCTCTTCCAACGAGGTGGATTCGCGGATCCGATTGTCCACGAAGAGGACCCCGTCCATCCCGGTGGCCAACTCGGCCGCTCGGGACCGGAGCTCCGCGCTCACCACTGTCCCCTCGAGGCGCACCACTCCCGCATCTACGGCAACGTCGACGGCGGCGAGCCGCGGCACGCGATCGAAGACGGCTTGGAGCTGGTTTCGAATGGCCTCGTCCAACGCGGCTCGCTCATCGGTGACCTCCTCGATGGGCTCCGCTTCAATCACATCGGGCGAGAGGGAGTCCTCGACCACCGGGCCCGGCTGCTGGGACGCCGGCGCCGGTGGAGTCTGAGCCGATAGGCTTACCGCGAGGAGGAGGTGGCAACCGATCAGGGCAGCCCGGAGGTCCGGCTGGCCCCGATGACGTTCGTGGGGGGGAGGTGGGCGAACGGGGGTCATGAAGCACAGTACGATTCGAGGGCCGCGCCGCACAGGTAGGGAAGCGAGATCCAGGCCCACGCCCTGATTTCAGGCAGATCTTCCCTTCCAAGGCAACGCCAATCGTCCACCCTCGTTCAACGGGCTTCTCGCCCTCGAACGTCCAAGAGGAGCACTGCCATGGGGTGCGGGAAGGACGCGCCGGAAGATGGCGACCAGGATGTTCAGAAGGCGCCCCCTCCGGACGCTTCCCGACGTCCATCGCCGGCTTCCCGCTTTCGGGCCAGTGCGATACGCAAGCCTATAGGCAGGCCGTGCGGGGCCCGTCAGCACGACCTTTCGCCCGTGCCCATGGGGCTGCCGGTTACCCGTTTCACAGCTTGCCCGGCACGAAGCTGGGCCGTCTCATCCAGACCGTTGATCACCGCGAGCTCGACGAGCGGAATGCTGGCGCACCGCTCCGTGTTGAACTGCTGAAGCGACATGGCACGCGGCGCGTGGTCAATGCGGATACGGAGCGGCTGTGCCGCAAGCGCGGTTGGATCGGTAAGGCGATCGAAGCTGTCGCGCGTTCGGAGGAAAGCCGGACTGTAAGTGGAGAATCGGTCGGCCACGGAGTAGCCTAGAATCCCCCAGGTGGCGCCGCGGAACTCGATGAAGGTGACGACTCCGCGCACCGATTCCTGCTGGCTGATCTGCGCGGCAAACTCTGCGGAGACAGCCCGGTTGCCATTGATCGAGCCCGTCGAAGGACTGTTCGACTGTACTCCCTCCTGCCCGAGGAAGCTGCGCGCCGCCTCGGCCGCCGAACCCGTGGCACCGCGAAGCTGGACGATCGCATCTCCATTGGGGCTGATTGCCGTGACGGCATCGGTTGCGTTCTGCGTCGCCCATCCATCTGGAAAGTTGAGCACGAACTGGAGATCGGGGTGGATGAACATGGAGCCCTGGAAGTAGCCGACCCTGGGATCCTCTCCGTAAATCATTCCATCGAGGCGCCGCAGGTACTCGTCTCCGGCCACCTTCTTGGCGCCGAAGTCCTCCGGCGCGGCGGCCACCATCCTCTGCACATCCTGGATGCGATTTCCCGGATCGGGGTGACTCGACTGCCATTCCGGGAGACGGCCGCCGCCGGCGAGCTGCGCGTCGCGCCGGAGCATCTCGAAGACCGCAGCCATCTGGCGCGTGTCGTACCCGTCGGCCAGGGCGTACCGAAAACCGAGCTGGTCCGCCTGTATCTCGTCGTCCCGCCCGTACTTGAGAAAGAGGAGGCCGAGCCCGACGCTGGCCAGCTGTCCGTACTCCGCGATCGTAGAGGAAAGCACGGATCCGAGTCCGAGTCCGAGGGAGGCGAGCTGTTGGCGGCTCATCTGCTGTACGCTATGCCGCGCGGTGACATGCCCGATCTCGTGTCCGATCACCGACGCGAGCTGAGCTTCGTTCATCATGTGGGACAAGAGTCCTCGGGTGACGAAGATGAAGCCGCCCGGCATGGCGAAGGCGTTCACCGAGGCGTCGTCGAGGACGTGAAATTCCCAAGCGAGCTGCGGTCGCTCGGTCCCTGCGGCCATCTCCTGCCCGATGCGATTTACGTAGCTCTGGAGGGCGGCGTCCGGAACGAGGCCGATGGTCGCGATCACTTCCGAGGACCCCTGCCGACCCATTTCGATCTCCTGCGATTCGGAGATCAGCGCCAACTCTCGCTCGCCTGAGACCGGGTTCATCGCGCAGGAGGTCGCAGCGAGGACGGTCAGGAATGCGGTGGCGCCGAAGTGGGTCCTTCCGAAGGCGGAGTTCATGGCTCGTGTCACGTGATCCGCCGTCCCGAAGCGAGCCGAAGCACGATGACGACGAGGGCGATCACGAGAAGCAGATGGATTAAGCTGGTCGAGACGAATCCGCCGAAAAACCCGAGGGCCCACAACACGATCAGGACGAGCGCAACGGTAGTAAGCATTTTTCGCTCCCTTTGCGGGGGGTGAGGTTCGGGCACCGGTCGGCGGGCGTCACAATCAGACGGCCGGCCTGGGTGGGGACTGCCCCTCTGCGGGTGCGTCCGGCGACCTCGAATCCTGTGATGGAATATGCTCGGAGCGGCGGATGAACTGCCATCGCTCACTTGGGGGAGTGGTGGATGACTTCCGCATCCTGGGGACTCTCCTCCCTTTGAGCGATACCTCCTGGATTCGAACTGCACGAGCCTTACCCAACAAGCACGATCGGTGCGGGACCGGATCGCTCGGATCCGAGTGAATGCTCGTGCTTTCCGAAGTGAGCTATTCTTCTGCAAGGAGCTCCCATGAAAAAACAGATCAGGACGACTCCCACTACGCTGAAGTCGGGCCGGCTTCCGGCCGTCGCACTGGCGATCGCGGCCCTCATGCTCTTCGTGGGGGAGGCCCACGCTCAGGTGGGGCTAGCCGTAGAGGGGCGGGCCGGCGTCACGTTCCCCACGGGTGACCTTTCCGACGCCGGGGCTGAGGCCGGGCTCTTACTTGGGGCCGAACTGCAGATAAACTTCCATCCGAACCTGACCGCCTATGTGGGCTTTCAGCGCTACACGTTCGGCTGCGACAACGACTGCAGCCTGGGTAACGACCCCGTTAGCATGGGGATCGCGGCCGGCCTGAAGTACATCTTCCACAATCCGGGGGACGTCCTGGTATGGGGCCGCGGAGGGATTGTCGCCAACACCTTCGACAACGATGCCGGGTCGGGGGACCGCGAGATCGGATTCGAGTTGGGAGTGGGGGCCGACCTACCTGTGGCGACCCGGCTCTACCTGGTTCCGCAGATCGGGTTCGTAAGCCACGCTGCCGGAAGCAACTTCCAGGCCAGCTTCTTCACTCTGGGGGTGGGGGTGCACTATCACCTGAGGTAGGGGGGGCTTACTCATCGGCGTCCCTCTTGTGGGCGTACGCGGCGATCTGCAAGCGGGAATGCAGCGTGAGCTTCTCCATGATGTTCCGCAGGTGGCTCTTGACCGTGTGGACAGAGATGTTGAGCCGCTTTCCGATCGCCTTATTGCTCAGTCCTTCCGCGATGAGGTTGATGACCTCCCGTTCCCGGGATGTCATCCGCACCGAGTCGAGGTGATTCGACTCGCCCGTCGAAACCACGTTCCTCGCGATTTCGGAGAAGAGCGTGGCGGTCATCTGATCCGGCAGCACCTTGAGTCCCCTGGCAACGGACCGGATCGTGTCCAGGACGACATCGAAGTTGGCATCCTTCATAATGAATCCGGACACGCCCGCGCTGACGAATTCCCGGAGTTCCTCGTGTACCGGGAGGAGGTCCATCACGATGACCCTGGCTTGCGGAAAGTCCTGCATGACCTCCCGCGCCACGCGCAGGCTGTCCCCGTTCTCGAGTCCGAGGTCGAGAAGCACCACCTGTGGGCTTGCTTCAATCACCAGCCGCTCGTGACCGTTCGGCGCTTCGGCGACCGCTCGGATGTCCGGCGCCCGATTGAGGAGCGAGGTGAGGGCTTCCCGGACCAGCCGATTGTCCTCGATCAGCGCGACGCTGATCACACCGTCCGGAAGGGTGGCTGAATCCGAAATCTTGGCCTGAATCGTCTGGCTTGGGGTCGTTTTGGATTTTTGAACCATTCAGAATCGTCCACAAGCTGGGGGAAGTACGGGACCCCGGCGTCGACCCGGAATCTCTCCAGGTCTCGAGGGGGCTCCATGTGGAATATGAAGCTTCCTCATGAAAATGGCGAGACAATTCGACGATCGCCGACGGGGCGGCCGCCTCCCGCGCGCAACCCCGCCGCCGATCTGGAGGATGCGGGTGATGTCGTCTCCGTTGATCAATCGGGCCCTCCCAGGTGCGTGAGGCGAGTCTCGCCTTCGCGTGTCCACCGATCAGCAGGGATTCATCGCCCCTCACCCACCCAGGGTAGTGTTCCCGCCCTCCGGTAGCCAGCTTCGGAATGCCTCTCCGTAGATGTGCCAGACGGTTACGAAGAGCGCTGCCACGATGGGTCCCACGATGAAGCCCACCGCCCCGAATAGTACGATTCCTCCGAGGGTGCTGAGGAGGATCAGGAGGTCTGACATCCGGGCATCCCGTCCGATGAGCCGGGGGCGGAGAAAGTTGTCAATGCTGCTCACCACCACGGCGCACCAGATCAGGAGTCCGACCCCCGCCCACACGTTTCCCATCAGAAGGAGGTAGATCACTGCGGGGATCCAGATGAGCCCGGCCCCGATGGCCGGGAGGATGGAGAGGACCACCATCACCGTCCCCCAGAAGGCGGGTCCGGGCACCCCTGCCACCCAAAAAGCCAGACCTGCCACCCCCCCCTGGATCAGTCCGATGAGCAGGGAGCCTCTGAGGGTGGCTCGAGTCACGGAGACGAAGCGCTCCAGGAGTTCCTCCTTCTGCCCCGGGTCCAGGGGGATGTAGTGGAGGATCCTCCGGAGGATGGCCGGCCCATCCAGCAGGAAGTAGAAGAGGGCGTAACAGAGGACAAAGAGCTGGAGGAGGAAGCCGAGCGTCCCCCGTGTGGCGGCGGCCAGAGCCCCCATGAGGACCGGACCTGTCCTGCCGGCCGCCTCACGGAGCTGCTCCAGGAGCTCCTCCCCTTCGGGAAGCAAGCGGTTCGCGAAAGGAACTCGCTCGAGCAGGGCGCGGACCTGCGTTGACCGGCCCTCCTCCTGGAACCAGGCCTCGGCTCCCTGGCTCACCTGGACCGCTTCGTTGGCCACCAATGTCAGGAAGCCGGCTGCTGGTACTCCCACAACCACCAGCAGGATCATGAGGGTAAGCGCCCCCGCCCACCGCGGGCCCATTTGTGCCCGGAGCCATCCATAAAGTGGGTAAGCGAGGCCGGCGAAAACGGCGGCGAGGAGGACCGTCAGGAGGAACCGACGGATCACGAAAAAGAAGAGGATCGATATCCCCAGCGCCAGTGCGAGGAGGAACGCCTGCTGGAAGCGGAGGGCCCCCGGAGGGACAACGGAGGCGGGCCCCTCGCTCATGGAGCGCGGGGGCCTCGCCCACCCGCCGGGAGAGACGGCGAGGAGACGGTCGGGCACGCAACTCCATGTGTGGATGGACGGGGTGCCGGGCTCAAAGGGAGCCCTTTTTCCTGACCCTCACCGGCACGGTCCGCACCGTGATGCGGAGGTCTCGGGTGCGCCGGTCCCCTCGCGACCTGGACCGGATCAAAGGACCCGCCGTCCTGAGAGGACTCGCAGGACAACCACGATGAGGGCGACAACGAGGAGAAGATGAATGAGCCCCCCGGCGGCGTAACCGCCGATAAGACCGAGGGCCCACAGGACTACGAGGATCACGGCAATCGTCGTGAGCATGTTTGGTTCTCTGGTGGAGGTGTGGAAGCGGGCCGCCATTCGGCTGAGGTCGTGCTTCCCCGCAGACTCTCCGGGCATTGACTGCCGGATCACTCCCCAGGGAGTGTGGCGGTCCCCCTCGGTGATCCGAATGCCCTCCCTCCAAGAGATGAGGGGGGAGAGGAACGAGGGACTTCCGCCGGGGGGGCCTCAGGGAGCCCAGTCTGTCCGGGACCGCCATCCCATAACGAGACCGAAGGGGCGGCGGGAAGCCATACGCGCACGCTCGTCCCCCAACCGGGGGCGCTGGAGACCTTCATGGTCCCGCCGCTCTGCCGAATGATCCCACAGGCGACGGACAGTCCCAGGCCCCTATCCTCCGAGAACGGACGGGTCGTGAAGAAGGGGTGGAAGACCCTGCTCAGGGTCTCCCGATCCATCCCCCGCCCCGAGTCTGAAACCTCGAGCTGCACCCACCCTTTCCCAGGGCTGCCGTCGATCTTCTTCCCCGGAAGGTGGTCGATTCCGACCCGGACCGTGCCATAGCCGCCCACCGCCTCCAGGGCATTCAGCACGAGTCCACGCACCACCTCTTCAAGATGGGCGGGATCGCCCCACACCGGGCACATCACTGCCGCGAAATCAGAACAAAACACAACATCGTCCGCGAAGAGGCAGCCCAGGTCCATGCCCGACACGAGAGTCCGGAGATCGACGACGCGGGGTTCGCACCAGCGGTATCCGCTGATGGAGAGGAGCCGCGTGGTGAGTCCCGACGCCCGACCGCACGCGTCGCGAATCTCACGGAGTTCAGAGGCGCATCTCCGATCCTCCAGAGAAGCCTCGATCTCCGATATGTTACCCTCCACCACCGTGAGCAGGTTGTTCAGATGGTGGGCGACCTTTCCCGCCAGGCGTCCCACCGCGTCCACGGTGTCCCGGTACCTGTCCACCCCCACCTCGGGGACTCCCGCGCGGAAGATCGAGAAGGGTTGCGCCGCCCGTTCCGGGCTCCCGGCGAACCGTAATTCGTTGCCGTCGGTGCCCGTTGATAGGGCACCGTTCCCTTCCGATCGGAAATGCAACTCCTCGCGCGGGCTCGCCCCCGGGGATCCATGGTTCGACATGATGGCCTCCTTCTGGGTTGTAGGGGACCCATTTGGCTGAGGCCGAGCTTCCCCAGCGAACTCCCGGGGAAGCGGCCCGGGGCCGGCGTGGACCGCGGCGCCGATTCCCCCGACGGAGGAAAGATCGGCGAATACGGGGCGGGATGACCATCACACATCGGGTTCACTTTCGGATCACACCCGAGGGAGGGAGGCTTTCCCCCTCGGTAATCCGAAGGAACTAGTTCCAAAGGATGAGAGAGGCATCGTCATCCCCCGTCACCGGGTCACAGCGCGTCGGCACGGCCACCTTGTCCCGGGAGCGGGTCGAGAAGTCCCATTCGATGCCGCGCTTTCGTGCCCCGGGCACGCCCCTACGGAGGGCCGGCCAGTTGCGCCATCGCCTCCGTAAGCGCGGGGAGGATTCCGACCGGCAGGTCCAGCGCGACGTGCCAGTCCGAAGACTTCCAGTTGAAGATGTCGCCCGGGTGGATCCGCAGCGACAACCTGCCGGCTGCTGCGGTCCGATCGGCAACCCAGGTGTGCTCCTCATCGATGGCCGCGATCGCGCAGGCGGCGTCGTCGTCCAGGAGTGCGTACAGGGTGTCAAGGATCTCGGTACCGGCGCGGGCGGGAAGGAAGAACCTTGCGCACTCGAAGGGCCCGTTTTCCCTCTCGGGGCCCGAGACCTCGACGAGCTCGAAGTACAGGGTCTCACCTGTGCGTCCCACTCGGAGGAGGCCGCTCGGCTCGGCCTTCTCGTTCTGGGAGAAGGGTACGTCGAACGAGGCTTCGCCGAGCGCCGGAGTGTCCGTCATGTGGCCTCTCTCCTCCTCGCCAGGCGATTTGCCCCGACGGCCTCTGTGCTCGTCGACCGTGATCGTCAGAACGGCTCGGTCGCGATCCTCGAGCAACGCCATCTGCGACTCCGGACCCGGGGGCACGGATGCGCATACGTCGTGCCAGGCGGCCACGCCATCGCGCGGCGGATGTTTCCGCCGGCGAGAGTTCGGGTCCGCCCGAACGCCGGACTCCACCCCCGGCGACGTTGACCTCGGACTCATCCAAGTGAGAGGGGCGGGTGAAAGATGATCTGGATCATCGTGCCGTCCGGATCCTCACAGAAGAAGCTCCGCGCTCCATCCCGATGGGTCTTCGGCGCCTTCAGGATGGGGACACCGCTTTCTCGAAGGTACTCGTGCCATCGGTCCACGTCGCCGAGCCTGTCAATGATGAAGCCGAGATGATCTAGGCGCTGGCGTTCCGCGGCTGATGGCTCGCTGGACTTGTGCAGCGCCAGGTTGTCGTTCCCCGATGTCAAAAAGACACTCTCCTCATCCGGTCTCCACTCGACCTCCATGCCCATCAGGTCTGTGTAGAACCTCAGGCAATCGTCGAAAGCGTGAACGCGGAGCGCCACATGGCGAAGGCCGGCCGTGCGTGCAGGTCGATCATACTTCATCGTTGCCTCCAGCGATTCGAGACGTCTCCGACGGAGCCATGGCGAGAGAATACTGCTTCCTAGCCCCACATTCGGCAGGTCGCCATCTTCGTCCTCGCAACCCGGATCGACTCTTCGTTTTCCGCTGCTCGGAGGAAGCCCCTTGAGACCATTGTCGGACATCCGTCAAGAGCTTCTCTCACAGCATGCATCCGTGAGGGGCCTGGCCGAAGGGGTGAAGGAGCTGGCGGAACGTCCGCCCACCGCCTCCGCGGCAAGTGAGCTCGGCCGGCTCCTCCATGCGCTGGGCGATGCCATCGACGCTCACAACGCACGAGAGGAACAGCTTCTTGACGATATCGTCCCCACAATTGATGCCTGGGGATCCATACGCGCCGCACGTCTGGACGAACACCACCGCCAGGAACATCGTCGCCTTCTGGAAGCAATCCGGGCCGCGGCCGAGAGCAAGGACTTCACCGTCGCCACCCACGCAGCTCTCGCCGCGATCGAAGAGTTGGAGGGGCACATGCGCGCGGAAGAGGAGGAGGTGCTGAGCCCGAACGTTCTCCGCGACGATGTGACCAATATTGACCAAACGGATGGATGAAGACGACCGTCACGGCCCGCGGGCTGTCGCGGGCCTCTCTCGCTCCTTACAGCGCTCGCCGAGGACGTCGGTCGTGGGAAGTATCAGTCCATTTGAGACCCACTGCGAGCGGTATGATGAGTGGTTCGAGGCGCATCGGGCAGCCTACGTCACGGAGCTTCTTGCGCTGAGACCGCTGATCCCGTGGGAAGGGCACGGTCTCGAGATCGGTGTCGGCACGGGTCGTTTTGCCGGGCCGCTCGGAGTGCGGGTGGGAATCGATCCGTCGGATGCGATGCTCGCCCGGGCCGCCGGCCGGGGAGTCGCGGCCGTGAAGGGGATTGCCGAAGCGCTCCCGTTTCCCGATGGATCCTTCGACTATGCGCTCATCGTCACGACGATCTGCTTCGTGGATTCGGCGGAGAGAATGATCGCCGAGGTTCACCGCGTCCTACGGCGCGATGGTAGGCTCGTGATCGGCTTCATCGATCGAGAGAGCCGGCTCGGCCAGACCTACCTCGAACACCAGGCGGAGAGCACCTTCTATCGTGGGGCCACCTTCTATTCTGCCGCCGAGGTCGGGGAGTTGTTGCGCGGAGGGGGATTCGACGCACGGGCCTGGGGGCAAGCGCTCCTTCGTCCCCTCCTCGAGATCACGGAAATCGAACCGGTGCGTCCCGGCACCGGGCGTGGGGCGTTTGTTGTTGTCGCGGCCGACCCGTGACGACCTTACTCTGGATCCTGCTCAGCGGCATCGCGATGAGCGCGCTCGCGCTGGTCGGCAGCCTGACTCTGGTGCTGCGCGAAGCGACGCTCCGGAAGATCCTGTTGCCGCTCGTGGCCTTTGCGGCGGGATCCCTCGTGGGAGGTGCCCTCTTCCACATGATTCCGGGATCGCTGATCAGCCTGCCGCCCCTGACCACCTTCGCTTGGGTGGCGCTGGGGTTCTTGCTGTTCTTCGGGCTCGAGCAGTTTCTCCATTGGCACCACTGCCACAGAGCCTCCGCCGAATGCAGGGAACCCCTCACCTATCTCATCCTGATCGGAGATGGGCTCCACAACTTTCTTGGCGGCCTGGCGATCGCGGGTGTGTTCCTCGTGGATGTGCGACTCGGCATCGCAGCCTGGCTCGCCGCGGCCGCGCACGAAGTTCCACAGGAGCTTGGTGACTTCGGGGTGCTCGTTCACGGCGGGTGGAAGAAGAGCACCGCGCTTCTGTTCAACGTGTTGTCCGGGCTGACGTTCCTCGTCGGCGGCCTGGTCGCATACGTCGGGTCGCTGCAGGTGGACGTTCGTTGGCTGGTGCCGTTGGCCGCAGGCAACTTCCTGTACATGGGCGCGTCCGATCTGGTGCCGGAAGTCAACAAGGCGCATACGTTCCGTGCGAACCTGCTCCACTTCGTCTTTTTCGCCGTGGGCCTCGGCCTGCTTTATGTGATCGCCATTCTTGCGGATCACTGAGGACGAATGCGAAGGGGGGCCTGATCCGTGCTGAAGGCGCCATCTCCGAAGGAGCCTTCCTTCCTCTCCTCCTCGTAGTAGCTTCGGTTGAACACCTCGATGGTGCCTTGCTCGGGAAGACGCGCGGTAGAACGCCAGGGGAAGTCGTGGTCGACCTCGAGCGCAGACGGCTGCTTGAACGAAGAGACCCGGCAGCCTGTGGGGTTCACTCCGGTGAAGACCGCCCGGATGGTGCTGTCTTTTCCAGCCGCGTCCAGCGCCTGGAAGACTGCGAGGACGGCCCAGCGGTCCTCCTCGTAAAGCCGGCGCTGGAGCTCGCCGAGCTCCTTGACGGCGGCGGCGAGCGCTTTCTCGAGATCCTTCTTCTCGGGAGTTTCCGGCGGCCGGGCGATCGGAGTCCCCGCGATACGAAAGGAGCCGTCGAAGGGGACGAGATAAGGGCTCGTCATTGAGCCGGCCGCTTCGCCGCTACCCCCATCACCTCGAAGCGAGCTCCCTGCAGGAGCTCTCCGGTTCCGATGAAGGCGCGCGCCGGAAACTCCCGCAGGAAATAGTCCCGATAGACCGCGTTGAAGGTGTCGTACGTCGAAAGGTCGGAGGCGAAGATCTGGACCGAGACCAGGTCGTCCATCGTCATTCCGGCCGCCTCGAGTACGTCCTGAACGTTGTTCAGGACGGCGGCCGCCTCCTGTTCGACCGTCAGGGCGAGGCCGCTGCCGACCCCAAGCATACCGGACAGGTACAGCGTATTTCCGACCATCACCGCACCGCTGAAGGGGGGTCCCCCGGGGCTGGCCGCGGATCGTTCGTTGATGTATTGGCGAGCCTCCTGGGCGGAGAGCTCCGTCCCGGACGCGATCGCCACCAGGATGGCCGCCGCCGCAAAGAATTCGCGCAAGTGCATCGATCAGCTCCTTTTGAAGGGGGTTCAACGTGTCGCGAGGTCCCGGACACCCGTCCGGGACCTCGCTTTCCACCCGCTCCGACTCCGACCTTGCAGAGCCTTTTCCTCTACTGGACTCGCGAGAGGGCTTCGACCGCCTGCGCGAGACGTTCGGCACGCCCTCGATCGGCGGCGGTCGCCACATCGTTCGAAAGGGAAGACGCCAAGTCGGCGAGAGCGCCCCGTCGCGCGGAGCCGGCCGCAGCCTGCGCACCCGTGAGCGCACTTCGCACCGTAGCGATCCGCGGTGCTGGGAGCCCCGCATTCCGTTCCAGCTGGTCGAGGTAGGCCCCCGCGAGCGCGAAGCTGGGCGGCCACACGTAGTGCGGCTGGTCCTGGGCGTTGAACTGCTCCTGGCGCACGGTTCGAGCCGCGTCGATCTCGTTCTGCGACATATACGGGCCGGGGGTTAGCTCCCAGATGTACATTCCGCGCCCCTCGTCCGACCCCACGATCACGCCGTTGTACCAATAGGACGACCAGAAGCCGGCGGCGCCTTCGAGAGCCGGCCCCATGTCGAAGAAGGCGATTTCGAACGGGTTCGCGGCATCGGTCCAGTCGAAGACTGTGATCCCTCCCTCATAAAACGACTGCACCATGACGTCCCGGCCCGGAATCGGGAGAAGCGAGCCGTTGTGCGCGGTGCAGACCTCATCCTGGGTCTGAGCCGCTGGCATCTTGTAATAGCTCTGGAAGGCGAGCTCGCCGTTCTCCAGCGTGAAGATCGCGTTCGCCCCCCAGATCAGCGGATCCGTCGCGCGGCATCGCGGCTGGCCACCCCCGCCCCACTCGTCCGAGAAGAGAAGCTTGTCCCCGTCGTTGTTGAAGGTCGCCGAGTGCCAGAAGGACATGTTGGAGTCCGCAACAGCGAAGATGCGCTCCGGATTCACGACGTCCCGGATATCGAAGAGGAGGCCGTACCCCCCGCACGCGCCCGCCGCGTAGCCCATCGCACCGTACGCGGTGATGTCGTGACAGCCGCTCTGCCCGATCTGCGGTCCGCCTCCTCCCCCCCCACCCCCACCGCCCCCTCGCCCACCACCACCACCCGGCTCGGGAGGGGGAGCGTGAACGGTACGTCCGGTGAGATCGGCGAGAAGGTGCGGCGAGTTCACGACCCGTGCCTGCTCCGGGTTCGCGAGCGGCACCTGGATGACCTCGATCCTGAACCGGGCGCTGAGTTCGTCGCCCGGAGGCCCATCCTGACACCCGGGGACCTCTTCCGCCGCGCGAATGCTCGAATACCCGGATACGTAGACGTAGACGTTCTCGGTGTCCTCGGGGTCCGTCACGATCGTGTGCGTGTGCGAGCCCCTGCAGGTCTGCACGTTCGCGACCAGACGCGGGTTCGCGAGGTCCGAAATGTCGAGGATCCGGATCCCGCGGAACCGGTCCAAGCTGATCGAGTCCTGGACGGGATCGATCCCGCAATCGTTCCTCGAACCCGCGCTCTCCCCAGAGACGAAGAGGAGGTTTCCATAGACCGAGGGATCTCCCTGGCTCGCCGGGCAGATGAATCCCAAGACGAACTCTGGATCGGCGGGGTCCTCTATATCCCAGACCTGGAAGCCTCGATAGTTCCCGAGGAAGGCATAATCCCCCGTGAAGGCGATGTCCGACCCGGTCGTGCCGCGCCCAGTGAAGCCCGTGGAAGCCGGCCTGTGCGAGACAAGCCGCAAGTTCCAGATCGCAACACCGGCGGTATCGAAGCCGGGCTTGAGGCCCACGCGCGGATCGGGCGACGGCGCGCCCGCGTTCGCGGGATAACGAAGTGCCGGGGAAGCCGCGAGTGAGGGCGCCGTACCCACGGGGGTCACCGCGGAGCGCGGTTCCGGACCCATCGCACAAGCCGCGACGAGCAGCCCGAGCGTTCCGTAAGCCACGACCGTACGGGGTCTGATCCAACCGTTCTTGATGTTCATGCGTGCCGCCTATCGGTGCGGGGTGTGAAGTCCACCGGCTCGAATCCCGGATCCCGAACTAACGTGGGATCCCTTCCAGCATTCCCTGCATCCTCTGAATCTCCGCGGATTGGTCCGCGAGGACGTCGGACGCGAAGCGGAAAACCGTCTCCTCTTGCCCCGCCGCGGGCTGGGCAAAGAGGGTTTCGACCATCGTGATCGCACCAAAATGGTGCCCGATCATGCCCGTGAGAAAGAGGCGGTCGAACTCGGTGCCGCGCGCTCGTCCCAGGGTCGCCAGCTCCTCGTCGGTGAGCATCCCTGGCATCAGCATCGCGTGAATCGTATCCCCCATGCGCATCAGGTGCCGGGTGGCCATCGAATCCGGCACCACCTCCCCTCGCTCCGCGAGCCAGTCGCGCATCATTCGGATCTCATCCCGCTGCGAGATGGCGATCCGTTCACAAAGCGCCCGGAGCTGCCCGCCGGCGGCCTGGGACGGACACCAGCCGGCCATGACGATGGCCTGAGCGTGATGGGGGATCATTCCCGACATGAACTCGACGTCTGCGGGAGTATACGCTGCTGCTGCTGCTGCTGCCCTTTCGATGAAATCGTCCGACCCGCCCGTCACGACGCCGGCGCCCGAGGCGAGGGGGATCGGTGCGGGGGCTGGAGCCGAAGCGCCCGAGCCACAGGCGGTGCCGGAGACGAGGACCAGGGTGAGATGGAGCGCGGACCTCGTCTTATGACATCCGGGCGACAAGACGGACTCGCGGCGGGTGCTGGGACGCATGTTTCGGAACGTACCTCGATGCTGGGTTGAAGGACAGTTCTTCCAAGGAGAGGGCACTCCCGGAGCGGAACCACCGCGCGGTCGAAGGCGTCTAACGGTCGCAATGAATACCCCAACGGCAAGATTCGCTTGCGCGGCCACCCTCGCCGTCCTGACCGGCTGCGACGAAGATGTCGTCGGCCCGTACGTCGCGGCGGATACGGTGGGAGAGGTGCGGGTCGCGCTCGGATCCGATCCCTCTCGGTGGCGCGCCGACGCGATGTCGGTCACGTCCGCGCACATCGAAGGCGACCTCCTTCACGTCGATGTGACCCACGGCGGGGGGTGCGCGCCACACGGTTACGCGGCGGTCGCCTGGAACGGTTGGCTCGAGTCGCACCCCGTCCAGGTCGGCACGTTGCTCGCCCACAACGGTCACGACGATCCGTGCGACGCGCTGATCTCCGCGCACCTTCGTTTCGACCTGACGCCGCTGAAGGAGGCGTACCGGAGATCCTACGGCACGGCATCGGCCGTTCTTATCCTGAATCTGGACACGACGGCACCCAACGGGAGTGAGCTGCGGGCCGTCGAGTACGCGTTCTGAGGACCTCTCCTTACGGCGTTCCGGTGCAGTCCCACCGAGGCGACAGGAGAGCATTCCGGATCCGTGAATACAGAAAGCGCCTCGAAACCTCAAAACCCCTGCGGCGCTTCGCTTTAGAGAGATGGGCCTGGGAAGACTCGAACTTCCGACCTCACGCTTATCAGGCGTGCGCTCTAACCACCTGAGCTACAGGCCCCGCATTCTCCCGAA
>JBBEBG010000040.1:97060-220129 GCA_040882465.1 Gemmatimonadota bacterium | reverse complement strand
GGATAGAGCGGCTGCCTCCTAAGCAGCAGGTCGCGCGTTCGAGTCGCGCCGGGGACATTCAAGAAGACACAGCTTTGGCTCAATATCGTGGTCCACGATCAACCTGGAACGCGGATGCCATCGGGCATTTGAACGCTTGCCGGTGCAGCCGGGGCCAGCTTGATTCAGGTGCACGCTTCCGAAGGCACCATCCCTTCAGAGATGCCCTCGCACCCCCTCGCCCCAGGATGAGTCCTTCCCTAGACGTCGACCGCGGGCGCGCCTCCTACCGACGACGGGCGTGGCGCGAAGCGTACGAGGCATTCTCAGCCGCCGAATGCGTTCGTCCGCTGATGGGCGAAGACCTGGACCGACTGGCTATGTGCGCGTACCTAGTCGGCCGCGAAGAGGGCTTCCGGACCGCACTTGAGCGCGCGCATCACTCGTATCTCGCGAATGGGAAGCCCCTGGCCGCGGCCCGGGCAGCGTTCTGGATCGGGATGCACCTGGCCGAGCGCGGCGAGACGGGGCCTGCTTCGGGCTGGCTCGGCCGCGCAGGTCGGCTCGTCGAGGAGCAGGGAGGGGAGTCCGTGGAGCGCGGGTACTTACTGCTTGCGGCGGGATACCGGCACTTCTCCGAGCGAAACCCCGACGCCGCACACGACTCCGGTGGCGAGGCCGTTCAACGTGCGAGTCGGTTCGGCGACCGCGATCTGCTCGCGCTGGCCCTCCACCTCCAGGGCCGTGCGCTGCTGCGCCAGCTCCGCGTCCCGGAGGGACTCCGGCTCCTGGACGAGGCCATGGTCGCCGTCGTCTCCGACGAGCTCTCTCCCATGGTTACAGGCCTCATCTATTGCAGCGTGATTTCCGCTTGCGGAGACGTCTGCGCGCTCGGTCGGGCGCACCAGTGGACCGAGGCGCTGCGGAGCTGGTGTGAGCGTCAGCCTGACCTCGTGGCGTATACGGACCAGTGCCGGGTCCACCGTGCGGAGGTCATGCAGCTGCACGGAGCCTGGCGGGACTCGATAGACGAGGCACGGCACGCGCGCGACGGTGCCGTTCACGGCATCCTGCCCGGCGTGACCGCAGCGTCCCTCTACCAGGAGGGGGAGGCGCATCGTCTGATGGGCGAGCTCGCAGCCGCCGAGGAGGCCTATCGGGGCGCGAGCCGGCTGGGACGCGAGCCCCAGCCGGGCCTCGCGCTGCTGCGCCTGGCCCAGGGCGACCAGCAGGGTGCCGCCGCCGCCACGCGCCGCGCTCTCGCCGAGAAGACCGACCCACTGGCGCGCGCTCGGTTGCTGCCAGCGCACGTTGAGATTCTGTTGGCCGTCGGCGATACGGACGAAGCGGCGCGCGCCTCGGAAGAGCTGGAAACGCTGGCGCGATCCGTCGGGACCGACTACCTGGAGGCCGCCGCCGCCCACGCTCGCGGCGCCGTCAAGTTCGCCGGCGGCGATGCCGCGGCCGCATGTGTCGCCCTGCGAGCGGCCTGTCAGGGATGGCGGGCCCTGGAGGCGCCCTACCATGCCGCGAGGGCGATGGAACTCCTTGGGTTGGCTTGTGGCGCGCTGAACGATCAGGACGCGGCGTCGCTCGAGCTCGACGCTGCCCGCACGCTCTACACGAGCCTCGGCGCTCGAGCCGACCTATCCCGACTGGACGACGGCGGCGAACAAGGTCGCGCTCACGGGCTGACACCCCGTGAGCTGGAGGTCCTGGCGCTGGTCGCGACCGGCAAGACCAACCGTTCCATCGCGGGCGAGCTCTTCATCAGCGAGAAGACGGTCGCGCGCCACGTAAGTAACATCTTTTCCAAGCTGAGCCTCTCGACGCGTGCCGCGGCCACTGCCTACGCTTACGAGCACGACCTGATCCACCCGCCTGCATAGAATTACCCAGTCGTTGCGCACGGAATTTGGGCAGTTCGCCCGATTCCCGAGGTCGGCCGGAACCCTACGTTCGTGGGGAATGATCGAAGTTGGCCCCTCGCAACGAAGGCGACCCATGTTGACGGGTGCGGAGCACGTCGAGACGATCGTGATCGGCGGTGGACAGGCGGGCCTTTCCGTGGGCTATCACCTCAAGCGACGTGGGCTTCCTTTCCTGATCCTGGACGCGAACGACCGCATCGGCCACGCGTGGCGCACGCGCTGGGACTCACTGCGCCTGTTCACGCCCGCCCGCTTCAGTGGGCTGGATGGGATGCCCTTCCCGGGCGACCGGCACCACTTCCCCTCGAAGGACGAGATGGCCGACTATCTCGAGGCCTATGCCGCGCGTTTCGACCTACCCGTTCGCAGCGGTACCCGGGTGAGCCGGTTGTCCCACGCAGGAGGCCGCTTCATCGTCCAGGCCGAGGGCCGGCGTCTGGAAGCCGATCAGGTGGTGGTCGCCATGTCGGACTTCCAGAAGCCGAGGGTGCCGGCCTTCGCTCAAGCCCTCGACCCCGGCATCACGCAACTCCACTCCATCGATTACCGGAAACCCGCGCAGCTCCAAAGCGGCGACGTACTCATCGTGGGCGCTGGGAACTCAGGCGCCGAGATCGCCCTGGATGTGTCCAAGGAGCACCGGGTGTGGATCTCGGGGCGGAAAGTTGGTCACATCCCCTTCCGTATCGAGGGACGGGTAGGCCGGCTCCTCCTCGTTCGACTCGTGCTGCGCGTCCTCTTCCACCGGGTGCTGTCCGTGAGTAACCCCATCGGGCGAAAGGCTCGGCCGGCGTTCGTGTCCAAGGGCGGGCCGCTCGTCCGCACGCGACCGAAGGAGTTGGCCGCCGCGGGGGTCACGCGCGTGCCGCGAACCCAGGGCGCCCACGACGGTCTTCCTCAACTCGAGGACGGACGCACGCTCGATGTGAGAAACGTTATCTGGTGCACGGGCTTCGGTCCCGGATTCCCTGAATGGATCAATCTACACGTGCTCGACGGCGAGCACCCGGTGCACGAGAGCGGCATCGTTCCCGGCCGGGCCGGCCTTTATTTCGCCGGTCTCCTGTTCCTCCACTCGGTATCGTCCGAGATGATTCACGGGGTGGGTAGGGACGCCGAACGGATCGTGCGGGCCGTCGAGGCGCGGCGGGCCGAACTTCTGGAAATCCAGGCAGCGTGAGGCCCTTTTTAGGTCCGGCCCCCCCACGAATCCGGACCTTACTTAGGACGAGAAGGGCGGGGGAGGGCGCCTCCTAAGCAGCAGGTCGCGCGTTCGAGTCGCGCCGGGGACATTGAGCCATCGAGAGGGGTTAGCCGTCCCCTCCGCCCATCGTCGCACCCGGATCACGCAGGGTGGCGATCATCCCGCCCAGGATGAAGAGGAGCCCCCAGGCCAGCGCTGCGGCGACGCTCAGGTCTACGATTCCGCGCCATGGCTCCGGCATGCGGCGTACGAGGAAGACGGCCAGGGCGATGGCGGCCACCATGGCCCAAGCGCGCATGACAGCCGCACGCGTGGCTCCGATCAGCGCCATGCCGTAGAGGGGGGCGAGCAGGTGGTGGATCGGACTCCGCTCCCGCGCCAGGTGGCGCGCCCGCTCGATGAGTTGGGGAACCCACTTCCGTTGAAGGGCGCGAACCCCCTCGGTGTACAGGAAGATCAACACCACCGCGATGAGAACTGTCCATTCCCCCAGCGTGAGGCCCCGCGCTACGGTCTCGATCCCCCGGCCCCCGAGGCGATAGATCGCGAACGAAAAGAGGAGGGCGACCCCGGCCAGGGCCCAGAGCCGCGCCAGCTTCAGATGCACGGGATCGGCACTTGCGAAGAAGAAATGGGGACTCTCCAAACGCGATTGGCGCGGGCACGCGACGTGAACGACCCCCCATTGTCGTGCCTCTCCTGACTCGGCGCCACGGCGACCCCTCAAAGACGCCGCCCCCGCTTCCGACCGGGAAGCGGGGGCGGCTTGGCAACTCGAACGCGCCGCTCGGGCGCGTTTCTTACATCGCGTGCGAGACGGAGTAGACCCAGGCGGCCATCTCCCGGACCTGCTGGTCCGTGAGCGCGGCATTTCCGCCCTTCGCCGGCATCGGCACAGGAACCGACGTCGGCTGGGCGACCCCGTTGATGATCGTCTGGGCGATCGCCTCGAAGGATCCATCGCTGTTCAACCAAGTGCCGTCCCGAAGGTTCGGCCCGAGCCCCTCAAGCCCACTCCCGTCCGGACCGTGGCAGGAGGAGCAGATCTGGGTGGGGAAGAGCGCCGCGCCGGCGCTCACCATTGCAGGCGTCACGCCGGCGGGAAGTGCCGCGGCCCCGGCGCCACCTTCGGCGGGCTCGGAAGTAGCGGCACCTTCGGTGCTGGGCGGCGCATCCCCGCCGCCGCAGGCGGCCAGAATGAGGGCCAAGGCGAACGCGCAGATCATCGATAGGGGGCGAAGCTGGGACATCGTGTCCTCTTTACGTGTTATGTGAATGGGCCGCCGGAACTCGGGCTCTGGTGGCCGGATCGTCAGCACTGTCCGGGCATTTTTGGCTTGTGAACAGAGAAAGTTAATCGGGGCTGTGCGCCAGGAGAAGGGCCGACGGTCCCGCCCGGAGCACCCCATTCGGCCCCTCCCTGATGACACCCTATGGCGCGCGGAGAAAGTGAGTCGCCAGGAAGACCCAACCGGCCAGGAGGGCCACGCCCCCGAATGGCGTAACGGCCCCGAGCCCTCGGACACCCGTCAAAACGAGGAGGTAAAGGGAGCCGGAGAAAACGAGGATCCCCGCGATGAAGGACCACCCGGCCCAGACCATCGGCCCCGAATCGCCGGACCGACCTACCAGAAGCGCCACCAAGAGCAGGGCGAGTGCGTGGTACATCTGGTAGCGCACGGCAATCTCGAAGGTATCCAGATCCGCGGGGGAAAGTCGGTCCCGCAGGCCGTGGGCACCGAAAGCCCCGAAGGCGACCGCAAGGAATCCGAAGACGCTCCCGGCCAGGGCAAAGAATCGCTCCATCATACCTCTCCGTTGCTCCCCTGAATGGCGCACTTCGCTCCGTTGACCCCTCAACGGGGGAAACATACCTTCACAGGTCTATCTCCAACCCGGGAGAGGCGCAACCTCTCCACAAACGATTCCATCCGGCAGGACCGATGGCCCGGAAGAGACCTTCCACCTCGAAAAACCAGCCCCCACGGAGCAGCGCCGCCGTCCCCGGGGAAGACGCGTTCGCGGCGACTGTCCTCGAGTGGACGGTGCGGGCTCGCCAGAATACTCAGCTCCTGATTGCGGGTGCGGTGGTCCTCGTGGTCGTGGCCTTCGGGCTGATCTACTTGGTCAATCAGCGCTCCGACCGACTGACACGGGCAGCCGCCGAGCTCGAGCAGGTTCGAGCCGCGGCGAGTTTCCTTCCGGCGCAGGACGCCCGGAACGAGCTCCGCGCGTACATCGGCAGGTTCGAAGGGACACCTCAGGCGCTGGAAAGCTACCTCATGCTCGCGGAGCTCCATCTCCACGAGAGCCAGCCGGACAGCGCGATCGCCGTTCTTCAGGAGATCGTTCCAGAATACGGTTCACCCCTGGAGGTGCAGGCAACCTTCTTGCTCGCGGCGGCATTCGAGGAAGCCGGGCGCTGGACGGACGCCGCCGCGTTATACGAAGCGCTCATGGCCCAGGCCCGGTTCAGCTTCCAGGAAGAGGAAGCGGCCGAAGGCCTCGCGCGCGCGCACATCGCGAGAGGGGACCGCGCCGCCGCGATCGCAGCCTATGAGTCTCTCCTCGCGCTCCTGGAGCCGGACGATCCCGACAGGGCGCGGTATGAGATGCGGCGCGCGGAGTTGGAAGCGCAGGCGCTCTGAGGCCTGTCTGTGGCCTTCGCCGCTGGGAGCTCCAGGCGCGCCCCGTCGGAGTCCGAACCCACCCCAGATCTGCACAAACAAGCCAACCTCCGGCCCGAAAGTCCGTTCTGAGCTACGTCGTATAATATATATTATGTAAAGTACAGACCGAGGCAGATCCCCTTTTGGACGAGTCGCCGCCCCCCGCCCGCGGTCGGCGCGGAGGCCTGAGTCGGCGCGAACGTCCGTTGTTGCTCAATCGCGCTGGGCGGCCACCGCCACCCGGCGTCGCATGAACGGGAGGAAGCCGAGCGTCCGGCGCTCGATGTGACGGAGCCCCGGAAGGTGCGACTCGACGTAACGCGCCACGATGATCCGGAATCCCTCCCCCTCGAGCTCCCGCGTGACACGTCGGAGGGTCTTGTAGTCCACATGGCTCGCGTCGGCCCGGAGGAGCCCCCACCGACGAAAGGCCTCGAGAAAGTGGCTGGGGTTCGGAGTCCAGATCACGAGGCGTCCCCCCGGCCGGAGGAGTCGCTTCGCTTCGCGGTACACGCGAAGAGTGTCTCGCGCATCCAGGTGCTCGATGAGGTCGGCCGCGACCACGAGGTCCCAAGCGCCTGCGGGAAGTTCCGTGTCTCCCGCATCGGCGCGGAGGAAGCGGAGACCCGGCGTGGGCTCGGCTTCGAGTCGGCGCTCTCCGAGACCGACGGCCGCTTCCGCAAAGTCCACCCCCACGACCTCCGCCGCCTGTCGGGCGAGCGCGAAGGATAGTGTGCCCCAGCCCGAGCCCAGGTCCACGACTCGGAGTCCCCGGAGGGATCCGCAGAGCGAGAGGACGTGGCGAATCCGATACCTGTGAAAGGGACTCCGGGGATCGAGGAGGTGGCTTCCCCCGCCTTCGAAGTAACCGCTCTCCTCGTAGAACTCCCGCCCCGGCGTCCCGCCGCGGTCCGGCGAGCTCACAACTCGGCGTCTCCCCGGCTTCCGGCGGACCCGGAGACTCCCTCGCGGACGATCCTGGCTCCCTCCTCCGCAGAAAGGTGCGCGCCGCGGCGCCCTGCCTCGCCCGAGAGAGTGAGGATAGCTTCCCTCAGTAAACGCTCCGCCTCCGGAAGCATCGCCTCCCGTTCCGCGCGGCCGCGCTGGGCCCCGAATTGGATCGGTGGCCCGAAACGGAGAAACACGGTACGCCCGGCCCTCGGGCGCGCTCGCCAACGCGGCCAAACCTCGTACATCCCCTCGATCCCGACCGGAATCACCGGCACCCCGGCACGAAGGAGGACGCGGACCGTTCCTCGTCTGAAGGATTGGAGTCGGCCGTCCCAGCTCCGCTCTCCCTCCGGATACACACAGACGACCTTTCCTTCGGATAGTCGGCGCAGAAGGACCCGGACGGTCTGGGGATCCACTCGATACCGGCGGACCGGGAAGGCGCTCACCTGCCCCAGGATCCAGCGAATGACCGGGCTCGCGAACTGGGTACTCTTGGTCATCGTCGCGACCTCCCGCGGGCAGACACCTTGGACGAGAAAGGGGTCCAGAAGGCTCTGGTGATTCGGCACCAGGATGCAGGGGCCGGTCCGGGGAACGTGATCCAGCCCCTCCGCTTCGATGCGAATCCAGCGGAGAATCCCGATCCGAGCGAGGAATCGTATGAAGCGGTAAGAAATGCTCATGGGGAAATCAACGCACCCGGATTCGAGGCTGGAACTCCGCGATCTCTCCCCTTCCCGCCTCCGACCACATCCTTCGAAGGCCCGCCTTCAAGAGCTCTTCCCATCGCCGCGAAGATTCCTCCTCGAAGCGAAAGGTGACGACGCCGCCCTCCAGGGGGGAGATTTGCAGGGACGACGAGGAGCCTTGCAGAGCCCGGATGTCCAGAAGGGGCCACTCC
The DNA here is from genome assembly GCA_040882465.1 of Gemmatimonadota bacterium. Lineage (NCBI taxonomy): Bacteria > Pseudomonadati > Gemmatimonadota > Gemmatimonadota bacterium. Next base: position 212,491 of record JBBEBG010000040.1, on the reverse strand, counting down.
ATCACACCCCCTTCGTCCATCTCGAATCGCACGCGGTCGCCCGCCAGAAGGAGCGTCCCTGCGCGCGGGGATCCCCGGCGCTCGATGAAGCCCACGACCTCCTTTCCGTGAAAGACCGGTTCTTCCACCTTCGCGATTCGCGCGGAGGCTCGGGACTCGAACGCAAGCTCCCCGCTTCGGGTGGTCGCGCGCCGTGTCCCGCTCCCCGCTTCCTCGACCCTCCGCGCGAGGGCCCCAGGGGCGATGTCCTCTCCTTCCCCCGACGGGAACTCCACCCGAATTTTCGCGCTCCGCACAACCTCCTCGAAGGTGCGCTCGCACTTCGGGCACCGGAGCCGCATCCCCTTCTCCTCGACGGGATCCCCGCCACAGAAGGGACAGAGGTAAATAAGATCGCGAAGCGACAATGCCAGTCCCGGTCAGAGTCGGCCGAAGATATCGAGGAGGCGAAGTTTCCAGACCTTCCACACAGCCTCGAAGACGATCCTCTTCGACATCTTGGATTCCCCGTGGTCTCGTTCCGTGAAGATGATCGGAATCTCGACGAACCGGAAACCTTTTTTCCAGGAACGCAGCTTGAGCTCGATCTGAAACGTGTACCCCGTGGATTGAATCCTCTCCATATCTATCGTTTCCAACACATTGCGGGAGAATATGTTAAATCCTCCTGTCGCATCCGACACTGGAAGCCCCGTCGCGATCCGTGCGTAGACGTTTCCGAAGTAAGACACGAGGAGGCGCCCGATCGGCCAGTTGACCACTGTCACCCTCCCGCCCATGTATCGAGATCCCACGACGAAGTCCACGTTCGGGGCCGCGAGGGCCGCGACCAATTTCGGAAGCATGGCGGGCGGATGGGAGAGGTCGGCGTCCATCTCGCAGATTCGGGCGTACTGCCGATCGAGTCCCCAGCGAAAGCCAGCCAGGTACGCCGGCCCGAGCCCACCCTTCCCTTCCCTGTGGAGAACGTGAATTCGTCCGGGAAAGTGGGCGGCCAGGTCGTCGGCGACTTCTCCCGTCCCGTCCGGTGAGGCATCGTCCACGACGAGGATGTGGATCGCCTCCATCTCCTGAAGAACCATCGGAACGATGCGCGGAAGGTTCTCGCGCTCGTTGAAGGTGGGGATGACGACCAGCGTCGGTTCGTCAGGTGCGCGGCTCACCGTCCCTCACCTCCCTCCTCGTCTCCCCGCTCCCGGTCGGGACACCGCCCCCGCGAAATAGCTCCCACATGGCGACGAATCCGGCAGGAAGAAGTTCGGCCAGGGTCATCCAAACGCGAGCGAAAAGCGCGATTCCAACCGCCGCGCCACCGACCTCCGGCCGGAGGAAGGCGATGAGAAAACCATCTCGTACCCCGATCCCGGCAGGCGCGAAGATTGCGAGATAACCCAGAAGGTAGGCCGCTGCGAAGGGGGCCGCGAACCCCGCGAAGCCCGCCTCGAAGCCGAGCCCCCGCACGAAAGAAATGAAGGCGAGGGAGTAAATGATCCAAACCACGAGGTGCATTGCCAGCCAACGAGCCCCGAACCAGCCGTCCATCCCAACGACCTCGGCCGCGGGAAGTCGTGCGACTCGGAGCGCCGCCGTGAAGACGCGATGGAGCACCCGAGGCACGGCCACCGCGAACGCGAGGAGCGCGAGGAGCATGAGGACCGGGATCCTTGCCCTCCCGAGGGGCGCGGACGGCCCCGCGAGGAGCGGGAGAGCGACCAAGCCGGTTGCCGCCAAGGCGAAGATGTGGCTCAGGACCCCGGCCGTTGCCCCGAGGGTCGCCGAACCGCCGTACCGCTTTGCCAGGAGAGCGAGTCCCGCCATCTGCCAGAATTTCCCTGGAAGGTACCGCCCGAGGTTGGCGGTCAAGACGATCCGAATAGAGGCAGCTCCTCCCGGATCGATTCCGCCGAGCTCGCCCACCATCCTTCCCCAAAGCCGGGCGGTCACCAAGTAGCCCGCGAGGAGGAGGACGGTCCCGAGAGCCAGCCAGGCGGGATTCAGCGCCGGCGCGGCGAGCCCCGGAGAGGCGAACTCGTCGAGGGTGACCCCGACCTGACTCACGATCAGCCAGGTGAGAGCGATCGTGAGGAAGATTTGGATCGCGATCTTCATCCCGGCTCTTTTCCTTCGCCCGCCACGGGCCGCCGCCGCCAGGCCACACCGGCGATCGCCACTCCGAGGAGCGCAAAGAGCGAAACCAGGCTCACGCCGAGCGCCCCCCGGAGGACGGACGACTCGTACCACATCTCCACGCGATGCGCACCTCCCGGGATCGGCACTCCCCGGAGCGTGTGGTCGGCTCGCAGGACCGGCACCTCTTCACCGTCCACCGTGGCACGCCACGCGGGGAACCAATTCTCGGAGAGGACGAGCAGCCCGGGGCCGGAGCTCTCCACCTCGAGGAGAAGCCGGTTCGGCGTCCGCTCCACCCACTGGGCGTTCCCCCTAACCTCCGGCCCTCCGAGCTCGAAGGTGGGTTCCTCGTTCAGCACGGCCTGGCGGAAGGGATCGTACTCGAGCTCGTGATTTCCGAGAATGACCGCCACGCCCTCTGCCTCGGGCACGACGACGGCGTCTCCCACGATACGGGCCCGTGGAAGGCCCGGGTAAGGGTAGACCGAGCTGAAAACGGTTCCGTCGGGGAGGACGAGCTGGTTGAGTGGATCCACGTCCTCGATGGGACCGATCTGGCCGTCCGGCCAGATCACGTACCGAACGTTCAAGATCCGCATCACATTGGGGTGGAAGTACGCGAGGTTCTCTGGAATCCCGCTTCCCTCCATCCCGATCAGCTCGCGGTAACGCGCCAAGTCGTTCGGGTGATGTCCGGCCGCCAGGTCGAGCCCGTACATCCCCGGCGACACATCCTGCCCCCCCTGAATCATTGAGAATACGCGGAAGGGCGGCTCGAAATCGGCCCGATCCATCAAAAAAGCCAGGTTCGGGTCGGGGCTCGAGAAGGCCGCGAAGTCGAGGGTCTGCACGAAGGCTTCGTCCACGCGGAGCTGATCCACCGTGACGAGGAGCGCCAGGAGCGCGACGGCGAAAGTTCCCTTGAGGAGCCCCCGGGTGACTCCGACCCAGGTGAGGAGGACCAGCGTTGCGAGCAATGTCGCGATGAAAAATCCTCGCACGATGAAGGGCTCCGCGCGGGCGCGAGCTTGAATCTGGACATCGTTGAGCTCGGGGGAAAAGACGAAATCCCAAACGCTCTCCAGCGCGCCCGAAGCGGCGAGTGCGCTGCCGAGCGCGAGTGCCCCGGCTCCCACTCCGAGGACGCGGAGAACGCGCCCTCCCTCCCCCCTCGCGACGAGCCCGATCCCATGGTCAAAGCCGATCGCCGCGAGGGTTGCGGTGGCGAATCCCGTCAGGAAAATCGCAATGGAGGGCGCCCGGAAGAGCGAGACGCCGGGGAGAACTTCATAAAAGAGCCGCCAGATGGGAGTGTGCGTGCCGAGCGCGAAGAGGAGCGCGACGCCGCCCATCCCCGCCATGAACCATCGAGTCCCACCCGCACCTCGGCCGATCATGGCGACCGCCGCGAGAAGGAGGGCGACCAATCCGAGATACTCGTGGTTCAGCTTGAACGCGTTCCTTCCCCAATAGGTATTGAGGGACCAAGCAGCGCCGGCCCGCGTGTTTCCAACAAACTCGGGAACCACGAGCGAAAGCGCCTCTTCGGGATGGAGCGACCAGGAAGAGGAATATTCGATCCCGGTTTCCCCCTCCGCAGCGACCGTCGTGGCGGTGCGCCGGGAGGACTCCACGACGTAATCCACGGCGGGGATGAGCTGGATTCCCGCTGCACCCGCGCCAAGGACGCTGAAGCCGAGGAAGGACCCGAAGTGACGGAGCGCGCGTTTTCCCTCCCCCGCGCCATCCGACCGCCAAAACTGGACTGTCCGGAAGGCCATATACGCGCCCGTCGCCCCGAAGAGGAAATACGCCATCTGGAAGTGAGTCGTGAGGAGCACGAGCGCGACGACCCCCCCGATCGCGGCAAGGGGAACGAGATCGCGGCGAACCCAACTCCACTCACAGGCGCAGAAGAGGAGGGGGGTCAGCGCCGTGACGAAGATCTTCCCGTCATGGCCCGGAAAAATCAGCGTCACGAAGTATGGAGCCAGGAGGTAGGCAACTCCTCCGAGCAGCGCGCCGCTCCGCGAGACCCGGAGTACGCGGAGCCAGAGGTACATGAAGCTTCCGGCGAGAAAAACGTGCAGAACGAGCTTCCATCCGAGCGCGCGGTACGTCTCCATCACGAGGAGGAGGAGGAGGGATGGAGGATAAAGCGAATCTCCGCCCGAGAGGGCGTCGAGGAAGGGAGTCCCGCCGAGGATCACCGGATTCCAGAGGGGGAAGCCCGTCGTCCGCAGGGCGTTCGCGAAGAAGTCGCGGGCCATGTACCCGAGGGTCAACGTGTCCTCACCGTACATCATCCGATCGGAGAAGATGAACTCTCGGAAGAGGAAGACGGTGAGGGCCGCGAAGAGGGCGAAGGGCAACCACCGCGGGATCCGGTCGAGGTTCGCCGAATCCAGGCCGCCGGAGGGTGCCCGGCCCGCGGTCCGGCTCCCTGGCGCCGTTTCGGCCCGGCGTTGCCGCCGGCCCTTTCCTTCCGACTTCTTCGCCATCAGCTCTCTGCCTTCGAGGAGGGCCGGCGGACCGACCGGCCCGCTACGAGGTCTTCGTAAATCTCCAGATGACGTGTTACGAGGCGGGCGTTACTCCATCGGGCGATCACCCGTTCGCGGGCGCGCCGCCCCATCGCGGGAAGGTCGCGCTCCTCGAGGAGCTTCACCACCCCGTTCGCGAGCGCCTCCGGGTCGCCCGGAGTTACGAGCGTGCCCACGTCTTCTCCTACGATCTCCGGGAGCCCCCCCACCCGGGTCGCGACCACCGGCCTTTCGCAGGCGAGCGCCTCCAGGGCGGCGACCGAAGTCGCCTCCATTCGCGAGGGAAAGACGGCGATCTCCGCCGACGCGAGGAGCCCCGGCATCTCGTCGTGCGGCTTGGCGCCCAGGAATGTCACGACTCCTGAGACACCGAGCTCTCCCGCCAGCGCCTCAAGGGAGGTCCGCTCCGGTCCGTCCCCCACGACGAGGAAGCGGGCACCGGGAATCCGCTCCCGCACCCGCGGAACGGCCCGGATCAGGTCCTCCACCCCGTTCTTGGGAACGAGGCGCCGGGGCACGATCACCCAGCGCTCTCCGTCCCTCGTTGGAAGCGCCGCTACGACGGGGCGGAATCGATCGGTCTCGACACCGTTCGCCAGCGGTTCGACCAGGGTCCCCGGGGATAGGGTCCTGGCCACTTCCGCGATCTCGATCGAGGCGGCCAGGGCGTAGTCGGGCCACCGGACGAGCCGTCGGAGCACGGGTTTCCAGAGGGGGCGGCGGGCACGGGCGAGAAAGTGGGAGGTGTGGAATGAAGCGAGCCAGGGGCGCCCCGTTCTCCGTGCCGCGATGCCGGCGGGGAGGACCGAGGCGAACGCCTGGGCGTGCAGGATGTCCGCCCAATCCGCCCAGCGCGTAGCGGGCCCCACGGACCCGAGGGCGTGCAGCGCCCAGCCGAGCGGCGATCGGGATGGGAACCAGGTGCGCCTCACCCGCACCCCGTTTCGCGTTTCCTCGGCCGCCAAGCCGGAAAGGGAACGCGAGGTCACGACACGGACCTCGTGACCTCGGGCCACGAGGCCCTCGGCAAGGGTGGCCACATGGCTTTCGAGCCCCCCGACTTCCGGGGGATAATACACGCAGTGCAGGAGAACTCTCACACCGCCGAGCTCCCCCCACGGGCAAGTAGGAACTCCTCCACGAGCGCCGCGATTCGCTCCGCCGCCTTTCCATCCCCGAAGGGGTTCGCCCGCCGAGCCCGCGCCCGGTGTTCGGGACTCCGCCGCAGAAGCTCTTTGCTCCCCTCGACGATCAGCGCCGGATCGGTTCCCACTAGGCGGGCGAGCCCGGCCGAGATCACTTCGGGTCGCTCACTCACCTCCCGGAGCACGAGGATCGGTGTGCCAAAGGTCGGAGCCTCCTCCTGGATTCCCCCGGAGTCGGTGAGAACTCCGCGAGCGCCGGCGAGGGCGGCCACGAGGTCCGGATAAGAGAGGGGTTCGATGAGGTGGATGCGCGGATGCCCCCGGAGGAGTCGCTCCGCCGGCTCGATCACGGAAGGGTTCGGATGCACGGGTACCACGATCTCCACCGTCCCCTCGTCTTCCACGAGCGATCGCATGGCCGCGAAGATCCGCTCGATTGGGGCACCGAAGGACTCTCGCCGGTGTGCGGTGAGGAGGAAAAAGGGAGGCGCACCCGGCGCGAGGAGGCGCTGCAGGACTTTGGAGGCCGGAGGCAGCCCCCGTTGCGCAACCTCCAGGAGGGCGTCCACGACCGTATTCCCGGTGACGTGGATCTGGCCTGGACGGATTCCCTCGCGAAGGAGATTGTCCCGCGCCCCCTCGGTCGGCGCGAAATGAAGATCGGCGAGGACATCCGCCATCCGGCGGAACGCCTCCTCCGGGAAGGGGCGCCAAAGGTCTCCCGTGCGGAGACCGGCCTCCACGTGCCCCGTTGCGATACCATGGAAATACGAGGAAAGAGATGCCATGAAGGCGGAAGCCGTATCACCTTGCACCAGAACGAACTCCGGGTGCCACTCGAAGACAACGTTTTCCATTCCGGCCAGGCAGTCTCGGGCGACCCGGGTGAGCGACTGTCCCTTCTTCATGATCCCGAGATCCCAGTGGGGCACCAACTCGAAGGTCGAAAGAACATCGTCCACGAGGTCGGTGTGTTGCCCGGTGAGAAGGAGGCGCGGCTCGACGCGAGGGAAGTGTCCCTCCAGGGCGCGCATCACGGGCGCCATTTTGATCGCCTCGGGTCGAGTCCCGACGACGACGAGGACGCGGCGGCGGTCTCCCGTCACGTCCGGGCACTCCGCCGGAGATCCTCCACCTCCTCGCGGAGTTGAGCGACCATCTCGGCGAGAAGACCGAACCCACACAGGGTGAATCCGACCGACTCCAGGAGCACGACGAAGTCGAGGAGGGGCCGGAACCCCATTTGGTGAAAGATGCGAAGGTAGAGCGCGACCATGCCGACGAGGAATCCGACCACGATCAGGAGCGCGCCCACCGTCCCGAAGAGGAGGAGCGGCTTCTTCGAGACGATGAGGAGGAACCAGACCGAAAGGAGGTCCACCATTCCCACGACGACACGCCAGCTTCCCGTGTATTTGGAGATCCCCGCCCGCCGCGGGTGGAGCGTAACGTCGATCTCGGTGACGCCATGGCCACGCGCATGCGCCAGCACGACGAAAAATCGGTGCCAGTCGTGCCGGAGCTGGAGCCCGTCCAGGACCGACTTACGGAAGGCCTTGATCGAGTTCAGGTCCGAAATGGGAACGCGGAAGATCCGGCGGGAGAGGCGGTTGTAAATGGACGAGACCACCTTCTTGTCGTACGCCCCGACCTTCCGGCCGCACACGACATCCGACCCGCGCGCGATCTCCGCGAGGAGTCGGGGAATCTCTTCGGGCGAGTGCTGGAGATCGGCGTCGAACACCACGAGAACCGACCGGTCCGTCGCCCGGGCAGCCGAGAGAATGGCCTCGGTCTTTCCGAGATTGACCCGGTGCCTCAGAACGCGGAGGGCAGCCCACCCCTTCCCTTCTCTCTCTGCGAGCGCCGCCGTCCCGTCGGTGGAGCCGTCGTCCACGAGGATCACCTCCCCTTCCAGACGGTGCCGCGCGAAGGTCTCCCGTAGCTCCCGGATTAGGTCGGGAATCACCGGCGCCTCGTCGAGCGCTGGCACCACGACTGCGAAGTCCTTCCGGTAGAGATCCGGGAGGCTGTCCGCCCCCGGGGTATCCGAGGACTCAGACACGCTTCCGCATCCGGGCGGGAAGAACCCCGAGCTGATCGCGGTATTTGGCCACCGTGCGGCGCGCGATGCGAATTCCGTCGGCCTCGAGGAGCTCCACGATTCGCTGGTCGGTGAGCGGCTTCCGCGTGTTTTCCTGCTGAACGAGCGTCCGGATCTTGTCCTTCACTCCACGAGCCGAGATGTCTTCGCCAGAGGCCGTGGACAGGCCACTGGAGAAGAAGAACTTGAGGGGAAAGACGCCCCGGGGAGTCTGGACGAATTTTTCGTTGGTGACACGCGACACCGTGGACTCGTGCATGTCTATGTGGTCCGCGACTTCGCGAAGCGTCAGGGGCTTCAGGTACTGGATCCCGCGCTCGAAGAAGTCGCGCTGACGGTCCACGATGAAGCCCATGACCTTGAGCATCGTCTGGCGCCGCTGTTCGATCGCCTGGATCATCCAGCTCGCCGAATTCAGCTTCGCGGCGATGAAGTCCCGGTTTTCCCCCTTGAACTGGTTCCGATCCCGGGCGACCTCGCGGTACGCGCGGGAAAGCCGCAGTCGGGGGAGGCTCGTGTCGTTCAGGAAGACCCGGTACTCGCCATCGATCTTCTCCACGATGAGGTCGGGAAGGATGTAGCTCTCTTCGTCTCCCGAATGACGGAGCCCGGGCTTCGGATCGAGGAGGGCCACCTCGTCGGCGGCGTCCTGCACCTCTTTCGCGTTCAATCCGAGGACCCGGGCGATCTCATTCCACCGGTGATTGAGGAGGTCATCGAAGTGGTCTTGCACGATCCGGAAGGCGGTGGAATTCGCCTGATCCAGTCTCCGGAGCTGGAGGAGGATGCACTCCCTCACGTCGCGCGCACCTACGCCGGCCGGATCCATCCCGTGGATCGTCGTGAGGAGCACCTCCGCCTCCTCCATCGTGTAATCCTGGAAGAGGTGGCCGACCTCCCCCTCCTCTTCAGCGCGCATTTCCTCGTCCTCGATCTCTTTCGCTCGGTCTTCCGCCACCTTGCGCACGTCTATGAGCCAGTCGTTCACTCCGGAAAGGACGTCTTCGAGGGGACAGGTCAGAAGCCCCGCGTCGTCCACATTCCCGATGATCTCCTCCCCGAGGCGCATCGCTCGGTCCGGGATCGAGAGGTGGTGCAGCTGGTCGAGGAGGTAGTCCCGTAGGTCTCTCGTCTCGACCTGAATGGGCTCCCTGTACTCGCGTTCTTCCCGCTGGGCACGCCGTCCCCCGGCGTCGAAGCCGTCGAGAAGGATCTCCTCCCAGTCGATCTCGTCCTTCGTCTCCGGCGCCGTTTCGACCTCGCCGACCTCTTCGAGTGAGACTTCCTGCTCGACGTCCCCCTCCACCATTTCGAGGAAGGGATTCTCGGTGATTTCCTGCTTGAGGTGTGCCTGAAGGTCCAGAAGCGGCATGTGAAGGAGCTCCATCGCCTGATACAGGCGAGGATTGATCTTCATCTCCTGGCGGAGATCGGTGCTCTGGTAAAGGCGGTTGGAAAGACTGCTCACGCGCGGCCCCTCACGACTCCAGCAGCTGAGCGGTGGACGCCGGGACCGCCGGTCGCTGGAAGCGCTTCCGCATCCGTTGCGTGAGATTCGGGCCCAGGTAGATATCGGCGACCTCGTCGTTCCACACGAGCTCCGAGACCGTGCCGGAGACTCGGATTTGCCCTTCGTACATGATGTAGGCCCGGTCCACGATCTCGAGGGTCTGTTCCACGTTGTGGTCCGTGATGATGACGCCCAGGTTTTTGAGCTTCAGGTCGCCGACGATCTGTTGGATGTCCTGGACCGCGATTGGGTCGATTCCCGCGAAGGGTTCGTCGAGGAGCATGAACTTCGGCTCCCGCACGAGGGCCCGCGTGATTTCGAGGCGCCTACGTTCTCCTCCCGAAAGGGTGAAGGCCTTGTGCTTGCGCAGGTGGGCGATCGAGAGCTCGTCGAGCAGCTCGTTCAGCCGTTGGCCTCGCTCTTTCCGGGACAGCTTTCGGGTCTCGAGGATCGCAAGGACGTTGTCTTCCACCGTGAGCTTCCGGAAGATGGACGGCTCCTGCGCGAGATAACCGACCCCCAGGCGCGCCCGTTTGTACATCGGCACCCGGGTGACGTCCTTGTCGTCCAGGTAGACGCGCCCCGAGTTCGGCGGGATGAGCCCGACCATCATGTAAAAGGTCGTCGTCTTTCCGGCCCCGTTCGGCCCCAGCAGGCCGACGATCTCTCCTTGGGTCACTTCGACGTTCGCCTGGCTCACGACCTTTCGGCGCTGATAGACCTTTGTCAGTCCTTCGGCGCGAAAGCGGCTCACCTTTCGAGGCTCCCTGGCCGGTGCCGCTTGTTCGGCGACCGCACCCCCTTCTCCGTTCATTCCCTGTCCTCCGTGACTGCGGGATCCGACGGGCTTGAGACCTCCTCCGGCTCGATCCTCATTCCCCGAACCGAGCCGATCGCCTCGATCCAATCCACCGCTCCTCCCGAGAGTTGCACCGTGATTTCGTCGGCGAGGATATAGTCCACGCCCCACCACCGGCGGTTGGAGCTCTCGGGATCCACACCTTCGGGAGGAGAGCGGTACCAGCTTTTCGCGTTTCCGGTCGCGGTGAGGCGGTCGAGGACGTATCCGGGGTCGTCGCCTTCGGGCGCCGCCTCCGGGATTGCGGGCGCCGGGTCGGGCGGAGGCGCGGCTCCGGCGCTCGGGTCGGCCGCGGTTGTGTCGGGCATGGGCACGGGCGCGACCACGGCCGACGCGGCATCGTCCGCGATGAAGGTCGCGACGATGACTTCCGCCTCCATCCAGTCCTCCACCGGCAGGCCCGGGTCTGAAACGTCGGGATCCACGGCGGCCGAGTCGGCCTGGGCCGTGTCGTTTCCGCGGGTTTCGAGCCGAGCGCGGCCGGTCGCGGTGAGCGACTGGAGCACTTCGCCCGGCGAAAGAACGTCCACCGAGTCCGCCGTGACGTAGACCTCTTCGGCGAGAACGTGCGGTCGCGGGCGATCCGCATCGGCCTCGGATCGAACCCGGCGCACCGTCACGAGACGTTGGATCTGTTCGTTGTCCACGTCGAGCCGGATCTCGTCCCCCACGACTTCCATCTCGGGAGTCCGGATGCGGCCACCGCCGAAGAGTTCAACGAACCGAAGCTCGTCATTCGGGAGGACGAGACTGATCTCCGGGGCTTCCATCTCGAGCTCGCCGCGCACGACCCGGGCCGCCCCGTCGAGCCGAAGCTGACCGGATTCCTGGTCGAAGGCGAGGGAGTCGGCGCTCGCGAAGAGCGAGTCTCGCACGACCTCCGCGTTTCCGTCTCCCCAGAAGAAGCGCTCGCCGACGATGCGAATCTGACTCGCGGAGACGCGGTAAGAGCTCGCCTCCGCACTGTCCGCGGGAGCGTCGCTCTCCCGCGGCGGGAGCACCGCGATGGCCGGACGTCCGACCGCGCGGACTTCCTGCTCGACTCGATTCCGTCCGGCCTCCAGGAGGTTCAGCGTGTCGCCGTAGAGCTCGCTCCCCTGCACGAGGTCCCGGAACTCGACCGACCCGCGCGCGTAAAGCCGGCCTTCGCGCTCGAAGTAGTCGGCATAGGCGGCGCGGAGCGTGCGCTCGGGATGCGTGATCTGCACGCGACCGATCATCTGTGTCCGAGCTTGATTGTCGTAGACTACCGCGCTATCGGCTCGGATTCGCGTCCCGTCGGAACAGATCAGGACAGGTCCCCCGATCCAGTGAACTCGCTCCGGACCCACAAGCTGGGAATCCCATACGCGCCACTCGATTGGATCGCAGTTGGTCGCCAGCTCCTGTGCGTCCAAAGGGAGCGCCACCACCGCAGGCCCAAGTGTCGCGAGAAGCGCCCTGAGATGGAGCCGGAAGCACGGAATCTTTCGCATGGATCAGTTCCCCGGTCCTACGGCACGGAAACTCCCGAACTCCAGATCGGACGTGAAGGAACTCCCTCGGATGGGAGTCCTTCCCGGCAACGTCATCACAAACGCGGAGTCGCTCCAGATCCGTCCCAGATTCGGATCGTAGTAAAGCTCCTCCGTCTCGAGCTGCCTCCCCTCGGCGGGAACGAAGAGAACGACATTTCCGCGAGCGACGAAGCGTTCCCCCCGTGGATCCATCCGCCCGTACCGCGACGTCACGCGCACCCGCTCCGTACCGTCCTCGTTGTTCGCGATGAGATTGACGCCCACGAGGTGGTAGTCCACGGAGTCGCGCCAGTGATACATGGTATCGAAGAGGAGGTGCGATTCCCGGATCCCTTCCGCGTTCAGGAAGACGTGCTCCCCCCGGATCGTGATCCCGTCCGCCTCGAGAAACCGCGACCCCTCGACGATCGTGGCAACGGACGCGCCTTCGTCGCAGGCCGCCACGAGCCCTCCCAAGAGAAGGAGGGTCCAGGCCAGTTTGGTCCGTCCGTTCATGCCGCCCCCGCTCGGAGAAGGTCATGGAGATGGACGACCCCCTCCAGTCGCCCCGATCCGTCCACCACCGGGAGGGCCATGATCCCGTGGCTCTCCATGCGATGGACCGCCGCACCCGCGAGCTCGTCCGCGCTCGCCGTCTTGGGGGCGCGCGTCATCACCTCGCGCACCGGTAGGTCGAGGAAGTCCTCGGTCCGCTCCATCAGCCGGGTCAGGTCACCGGTGGTGACCACCCCCACCAGTTGGCCCTCTTCTTCCACGATGGGAACCGTTCCTCGGAGCCGCGCGAGCGGAACGATGCATTCCCGCATGAGGGCGCTCGAGAGAACTCGCGGATAGTCCTTGGAGACCATGACGTCGGCGACACGAATCGTGAGCCCTCGTCCAAGCGCCCCACCCGGGTGGATTCGGGCGAAGTCTTCGACCCGGAATCCCTTCCTCTTGAGGAGCACCATCGCGAGAGCGTCACCCATAGCGAGCGCCGCGGTCGTGGATGAAGTCGGCGCCAGCGCCAGCGGGCACGCTTCCGCCGTGACGCCGCAGTCGAGCGCCACCTCCGCCGCGCGCGCGAGGGGCGAATCGAGTCGTCCCGTCAGCGCAATCGTGGGAATCCCATGCCGAACCATGTATTCCATGAGGCCGTGTAGCTCCGAGGTCGCCCCGCTTTTCGAGATGAAGATCCCCACGTCTTCAGCGGAGACGATTCCAAGATCTCCATGCACGCCGTCCACGGGGTGGAGAAAGGCTGCCGGGGTGCCCGTAGAGGTCAGTGTGGCGGCGACCTTTCGCGCCACGATTCCGCTCTTTCCGACCCCGGTGACGATGACACGGCCACGTGCCGCGGCCAGAATCTCGATCGCGCGGGCGAACCGGGCGTCCAGGCGCTCGGCGAGCTCCGCGACCGCGTGCGCTTCGGCGCGAAGGACGCGCCGGGCCTCATCGAGGAGACCTTCGTCGGTCCTCTCGGCAGATGCCACGGCCCGAGCTTCCGTTACCTCAGCCATCGCTCCTCGCTTCGATGTACGCGTTCACGACCCGCTCCCAGTCGCCGCGGGCGAGGAGAAGCTCGCGCGCGAAATCCCGGACGGCGCCTCGCCCTCCCATTCTGCGGGTTGTCCACAGGGCGGCCTCCCGCACCTCCGGGACCGCGTTTCGCACGGCGACGGGGAGCCCCGCTTTTCGCATGACCGGAATGTCCGGGAGGTCATCCGCCACGATCGCGACCTCGTGCCACTCCGCGCCGAGGCGGGACATGATGCCATGGACGAGGGGAAGTTTCTTCGCACCCGGATCCTGATGCAGCTCCTCGATTCCGAGTTCCTTCGCTCGAAGCGTCGTGGCCGGAGAGACTCGCCCCGAGACAAAGGCGACGGTGAGCCCCGCGTCCCGGAGGAGGCGAAGGCCGAGACCATCCTGAATGTCGAATCGCTTGAACTCGACTGGCGCCCCATCCGCGCCCTCGCCGACGTAGACCCCCGCATCCGTCAGGACCCCGTCCACATCGAGGACGACGAGCCGCACGGCTCGCGCGACTTCTTCAGGGATCCCGCGCTTCCGGCCACGTCCCCTCCGCGCGGAGGCTTCCGGCGGCCCGGCTCCGATCATCTGGCTCACCACGAGATGCCTCCGCTGACCCGGTCACGCCGTTCCGCCAGGGCGGCTCGGACGGCGGCGACTTCTCCGACCAGAAGCTCCAGCCGGTCCAGGGGGATCATATTCGCCCCATCCGAAGGTGCGGAATCGGGATCGGGATGCGTCTCCAGGAAGAGGTGATCACATCCCGCGGCCACCGCGGCCCGCACGAGGGCGGGAATGTGCTCGGGGTCCCCGCCGCTCGAGCCCGCGGCCCTCCCGGGGCGCTGAACCGAGTGGGTCCCGTCGAAGACGACGGGGACCTGGCAGCTCTCTCGAATCCGCCCGAAGGACCGCATATCCACCACCAGGTCTCCGTACCCGAGGAAGGTCCCGCGCTCGGTCACGGTGACGAGCTTCGCCCCTCCCGCACGCGCCTTCTCCACCACCGCCACCATCTCCTCGGGCGCCATCCACTGCCCCTTCTTCACGTTCATCGGAAGACCGGTGCCCGCGGCGGCAAGAACCAGGTCCGTCTGGCGGCAAAGGAAGGCAGGGATCTGGAGAGCGTCCACGACCCCGGCCGCCAGCTCGGCCTGATGGGGTTCGTGGATATCCGTCAGGACCGGGAGCCCGGATTCCGAGCGAACACGTTCCAGAAGGCGGAGGCCCGTCTCCAGCCCGGGGCCCCGCAGGGAATCGAGCCGGGACCGGTTCGCCTTGTCGAATGACGCCTTGAATACCACGGGAACTCCGGCGCTCCGCGAAAGCGCTTCGAGCCGCTCGGCCACACGCAGGTTCAGCGTGTCGTCCTCGAGGACGCAGGGGCCCGCGATCAGCGTGAAGCGTTCGAAAATCGCCACGAATCAGTTCCCCGCCCCGACGACCGCGCTCCGCGCGCCCCGTTCTTCGATTCCCGCCTCGAGCGCAGCCGCGCGCACGAAGGCCGCGAAGAGGGGGTGCGGCCGGGTGGGCCGGCTTTTCAGCTCGGGATGGAACTGGCATCCGACGAACCACGGGTGGTCGGCGAGTTCGATCATCTCCACGAGCTTGCCGTCGGGGGAGATCCCGCTGATCCTCAGCCCCTCCCGCTCGAGGCGGTCGCGGTAAGTGGGATTCACCTCGTAGCGATGGCGATGGCGCTCCGAGATCTCGAGCGTCCCGTACGCCTCGGCTGCCTTGGTCCCCTTCTCGAGCAGAGCGGGATACGCCCCGAGTCGCATGGTCCCTCCCTTGTGCGTGACCTCCCGCTGGGAGTCCATGAGACAGATGACCGGATCCGGAGTTTCGGAGTCGAACTCGAGCGAATTCGCTTGCGGCATCCCGGCCACGTGCCGCGCAAACTCGATCACCGCGCACTGGAGGCCCAAGCAGATCCCGAAGAAGGGCCGGCCATTCTCGCGGACCCACCGTATCGTCCGAAGCATCCCTTCGATCCCGCGGGGCCCGAAGCCGCCCGGGATCAGGACTCCGTGATGGGCCCCGAGACGGGTCTCGGGATCGCGGCTCTCGAACTCCTCGGAGGAAAGCCAGTCGATCTCGACTCCCACCTCGTTCGCGACGCCCCCGTGAATGAGTCCCTGCTGAACCGACTTGTAGGAATCCACGAGGTCGGTGTATTTCCCGACGACCGCGATCCGGACCGTCCCCCCCGGCGGGTTCCTCATGAGCCCCACCATTCTCGTCCACGCTCCGAGGTCCGGCTCCGGCGCCTCCAAATCCAGAAGCTCGAGAACGTAATCGTCGAGCCCCTGGCGACGGAACTCGAGGGGGACCTGATAAATCGAATCCACGTCGAGGGCCTCGATCACCCCCTCCGGCTCCACGTTGGTGAAGAGGGCGATCTTCCGGCGGATTTCGTTGTCGAGCGGATGCTCCGAGCGACAGATGAGGACCTGCGGCTGGATCCCGATCTGCATGAGCTCGCGGACCGAGTGCTGGGTCGGCTTCGTCTTGAGCTCCCCCGCCGCCGCGATGTAGGGGACGAGCGTGAGGTGCAGGAACATGGCGTTTTTCGGGCCCTCTTCCTGCCGGATCTGCCGGATCGCCTCGAGGAAGGGAAGGCTCTCGATGTCGCCGACGGTCCCCCCGATCTCCGTGATCACCACATCGTTGTCGCGGGAGAGACTCCTCACCCGAGCCTTGATCTCGTCGGTGATGTGCGGGATGACCTGAACCGTCGAGCCGAGGTAGTCCCCGCGGCGCTCCTTCTCGATGACGGACTGGTAGACCCGTCCCGTCGTGATGTTATTCGCCTGGGAAAGCGACTCATCGATGAATCGCTCATAGTGGCCGAGGTCCAGGTCGGTCTCGGCGCCGTCATCCGTGACGAAGACTTCCCCGTGCTGGAAGGGAGACATCGTCCCTGGATCCACGTTGATATAGGGGTCGAACTTCTGGATCGTCACACGGAGGCCGCGTTCCTTGAGGAGACGGCCGAGGGCGGCGGATGAAATCCCCTTCCCGAGCGACGATACGACCCCGCCCGTGACGAAGATGTATTTCGTGGGTCGGTGTTCTCCGGTCATGTCCCCTTCGCCGCGATCAAAGGTTCGTCCATTCGAGAAAGAAGCTCTTCCATCTTCAGCACATCCGCCGCCGTATCCACACCCGGCCGCGCCTCGTCCACCACGGCCACCCCCATCGCCATTCCGTCCTCCAAGGCCCTCAACTGTTCCAGCCGCTCGAGCTCCTCCAGCGGCGAGGGGGGAAGCGACACCCACCGCAACAGCGCATCTCGCCGATACGCGTACACACCGATGTGCCGGAGGAAAGGCGCGGCCGCCATCTCCTCCGGGGTCGGCTTGTCGTCCCGCTTGTGGGGAATCGCGGCGCGGGAGAAGTAGAGAGCCCGCCCATTCGTCGCGCGCGCCACCTTCACGACCGACGGGTCCTTGCGCGCCCCGGCGTTCACGAGCGGAGCCGCGCAGGTCCCCACTTCCCACCCCTGGTCGCGTACCAACTCGACCGCCCGGACGAGATGGCTCTCGCGCACGAGCGGTTCGTCGCCCTGCACGTTCACCACGATCGGAAGATGACGGAACTCGGGACGGCGTGCGACCTCGGCGACCCGGTCGGTTCCCGAGGGATGCTCCGCGGCGGTAAGGATCACCGGAGCCCCGATGGACTCGCAGAGCGCAACGACCTCCGCGGAATCCGTGGCCACGACGACGTGGTCGAACAGCGTCATCGGCTGAACCCGCTGCCAGACCCACTCGAGGAGTGGACGGCCGAGGACGGGATGGAGGGGTTTTCGGGGGAGCCGACTCGAGTCCAGGCGTGCGGGAATCACACCAAGGATGGGCTCGTTCACCGTCGCGCTCCCGAGTCAGCGGGGGACGGGCGTGTGCGAGTTATTGCAAGTTTCACGCCATCGAAGATAGAAAAACGCTCCGAGGGGGGCAACCCGGGGCCCGTTGGCAGCGATGTCGGGGTCGGTGGGGGCCGACTAGATCTCGAGGAAATTGCGGAGGAGGTCCATACCGCCCTCTGAGAAGAGGGATTCGGGATGAAATTGCACCCCCCAGACCGGAAAACTGCGGTGCCGGACGGCCTGAATCTCCTCTCCCCGGGAGCCACCGGCCTCGGCGTCGGCCTCTTCGACGGGGGACCAGGCGACGGCCTCGAGCTCGGCGGGGAGGACCCCGGGGTCCGTCACGAGAGAGTGGTACCGGGTGACCTCCATGGGCTGGGGGAGGCCCCGGAAGAGACCTTCTCCGGTGTGCCGGATCCGGGTGGTTTTCCCATGCATGACCCGGCTCGCCCGAATCGTCCTTCCCCCGTAGGCCTCCCCGATCGCCTGGTGACCGAGGCAGACACCCAGCACGGGGATCTCGGGGCCGAGCGCCCGGACCGCTTCGACGCTGACCCCCGCCTCCGCCGGGGTGCAGGGCCCGGGGGAGATCACCAGCCGCGAGGGACCCATGGCGCGGAGCTCCGCGACGGTCACCTCGTCGTTTCGTACGACGTGGGGATCCGCACCGAGCTCGCCGAGGAATTGGACGAGATTGAAGGTGAAGGAATCGTAGTTGTCTATGACGAGCAGCATCCGACGGGATCCTCAGTAGTCCACGGGGCGGAGGTAAAATTCCCCGATCGCGCTTTCCGACAGGGTGGCCACGGTTGGAAGCTCGCGCTTCCAGTGCGTGCCTTCCAGCCGCTTCCGCACCTTTTCTACGGAGTCCGCGGGAAATCCCGCGCGCACCAGATCCTTCGGCCGATAACCCTCGAGCATCCAATAGAGGATCCGGTCGGCCACCGCGTACGACACGCCGATCTCGTGTTCGTCGTCCACGCCCTGGACGAGGTCTGCGCTGGGCGCCTTTTCGACGATCTCTTTCGGGACCCCCAAGTGCCGGGCCAATGCCCAGACCTGGGTCTTGAAGAGGTCTCCCAGCGGATTGATCGGGGGCGAATCGTCCGCGTGCCAGGTGAAGTAGCCGAGCAGGCGTTCGCTCTTGTTTCCGGTTCCGAGAGGGAGGGCGTGCAGGCGCGCCGCCTGATCCCAGAGAATCAACGCGCGAACGCGGGCCGCCACGTTTCCCCTCCGAAGGTCGGAGATCTTCGGCTCCTCCCCCTCGATGTAGGCGTCAACGGCCGGGGTGATCTCGATGATGCGTCCGCGGAGCCCGGCCTCCCGCACGACCCGGGCGCCGTCCTCCAGGCTTCGGGGATTCGACGTCGCGTAAGGGAGGAAGAGTGGATGCACATGATCCGGTCCGAGGGCCCGCACCGCCAGGAGGAGTGAAACCGCCGAGTCCACCCCTCCCGAGACGCCCAAGACGATATCGTGAAAGCCGCGGCGGTCCACGATTTCGTCCCGGAGGAATCGGACGAGCGCGGACTCGACCATCGGAAGATCGAGCTCCAGCGGCGTTCCGTCCTTCGGATCCGGGAGGCCGGCTGCCGGGACTCTTTCCGGCGGGAGGGACTTCTCGCGTTGGCGGTGCTTCCCGTTCGAGGGACCAGCTGCCTTTGTCTCGGGCGGCCCCTCCGGACCATCTTCCTCCTCCCCATCTTCTTCCGCCCGGACCCATCCGGCGAATTCATCCAGGAGATGGGGAAGCCGGGTCCGGAGATCGGAAAGGAGAGGCGAGCGGGCGCGATGGCGGTGGACCCGCGTGCGATCGAGAGTCGCCGACGCGGAGCCTTCGGTGAAGAGCGGCCCACGCGGCCCCATCTCTCCACCCGGAAGATAAAAGGCGCTTCCCCCGGGAAAGATCTTTCCGCCCTCGCTCCCAACGAGGTGGGCGATCCCCAGATGCACCCCGTGCTCGAGCGCGACGGCCCGCGCCGCGATGTCCCACCGGGTGAGATTCCCCGGAACGCCGGCTCCGGGGTGGAAGCCCCGGACGGGCGATGCGGCGACCACCACGAGGAGCTCGGCGCCGTCCAGGACGAGGAGAGTCGGGACGAGGGAATGGAGCATCTCCTCGCACACCATGATTCCGACACGGCCGAACCGGGTGTCGAACGCCTCCAACTCGCGTCCGGGGGACACAAAGCGCGCCTCGTCGAAGACTCCATACGTGGGAAGGAAGGCCTTCCGGTGACGGTGCACGACCTGGTAGCGGCCCGCCTCCGGGGTAAACCATGCCACGCTGTTGTGCGTGGGCCCGGCTCCACGTTCGTAGAAGCCGAGGACGACGTCGGGAAAGCTGGGACCTGAGGGACCGAGGCCCTCCGCGACCTCCGCGACCGAGCGGGAGACCTCTTCCACCGCTCCCTCCACGAAGTAGCCGGAAAGAACGGCTTCCGGAAATACGACGACATCCGCCGCCCCCGCGCTCCGGGACACCCACTCCCGAATCCTCGCGAGGTTCTCATCTACACGCCCCTTTCGGGGGCGCACTTGGGCCAGCTCCACTCGGAGCCCGATTTCTGGCTCGTTCATCGAGAGAAACCTCCGGGCTGACGCGGGTTTCCGGCCGGAGTGGCGCGAGGGCGGAGTGTGGCGAGGGTGCGCACACGGGAAGATAACATCGGGGGAAAACCCCAGGCCACCGGCGAACCCGATGCCAAATCCCTGGAACGACAGGGCATTGGTGGGTTAAGTTACGCCGTGGCAATGCTGCATTTGTTTCCTCGCCCCGCAAGGCTGGGTGGCCCGCACATGATCCGTCGCCTCGTCGCACCCGCACTCCTCCTGGCACTCCTCTTTCCGGCCGGCATCGGCGCTCAAGGACCGCAGGGAGCCCGGGGCGGCCGCCAGGAGGACCTGACCGAGCTCTCCCCCGAGGCGCGCGTTTTCATGGGGACGCTCGCGGCGATTCGCGACTACGGGTTGCAGGCAGAGGGGGATTCGGTCCTCTGGGAGCGGGCGATCGACGGCCTTCTCCAGGAGCTCGGGGACCCCTACGCCGCGGTGCTCTCCCCCGATGAAGTCCGCGCCTTCGAGGAGCAGAGCACCGGAAACTACGCCGGGATCGGGATCGCGATCACTCCCCTGAACGGGGCGGTGACGATCACACACGTTTACCCCGGAACTCCGGCCGAGAACGCCGGGCTTCTCTTCGGCGACAGGATCGTGGGCGTGGACGACGCCCGGGCGTCGAGTTGGTCCGTGGATGACGCGTCTGGGCTGATCCGCGGTCGCCCTGGGACGAACGTGGTCGTGTGGATCGAGCGCGACGGCTGGGCCGACCCGCTCTCCTTCGACATTCGCCGGGAAGAAGTGCATATCGCCGCGGTCGTCTCGGAGCGGCTCGGAGGGAACATCGGCTATATCGGGCTCGACCGGGTCACCCGCAACTCCGCCGCCGAAGTGGATTCGGTCCTCACCCAGCTCGACGGGGTCCGTGGCCTGATCCTCGATCTCCGCCGCAATCCCGGTGGATACCTCGACGAATCGCTGAACGTCGCAGATCTCTTTCTGGAGCGCGGCTCGGTCCTCGTGACCACCCGGTCGCGATCGCGCGCCACCCCCGGGGAGATCCGCGAGGAGTCGGCGCGGGCACGACTTTCACCCCGAGTCCCGGACCTCCCGATGGTTGTGCTCGTGGACCAATTCTCGGCCTCCGCGGCAGAGATCATCGCGGGCGCCCTCCAGGACCACGACCGCGCCCTGATCATCGGGGAGCGGACCTTCGGCAAGGGAACTGTTCAAAGTGTCGTCCCCCTTCCCGAAGGGCGGCTCATCCGGATCACTTCGGGTGAGTGGTACACGCCGCAGGGTCGGTCTCTGAACCGCCCCCGCGACTTGGAGGGGCACCTGATCGAGCCGGAGCGGATCGAGCAATTCACTTCCCGCGGCGGTCGTCCGCTTCTCGGGGGTGGGGGAGTCTTCCCGGACCTCGAGATCCTGGAGGACACGCTGACGGCCGCCGAGATGGTCTTCCTCGTCGGCGCCGGGGAGGTGGAGATCTCGATCCCGCAGCGGATTCGCGAAGCCGCATTCGCGTATGCCCAGCGAATCCGGTCGGCGGACACCGCGCCCCAGAGTTTCCCGGACGAAGAATACCGCGCCTTCACGGAAGCGCTGGTCGCCGAAGGTGTCGCGCCGGAAACGATCACACTGGAAGCGGAGACCTACCTCCGCCAGCGCCTCGGCGAGGAGCTGTTCCAGCGCCTCGATCGGGTGGACCTGTATCTCCAGTTCCGCTCGGCAAGGGATACGGCGCTCGCGACGGCGATGGACTTCCTCCGCGCCACGACCTCACAGGGGGAGCTCTTCACCCTCGCCGCGGAGCGATTGGCGGCCGCCGAAGCCCCGGCGGCCGCGGCGACGCTCCGGTAGACTGGCCAGGAGGGGGCCGTTGCCGAGGGACGATCAAGCCCGCGGGTGAAAGCGGCGGTGAACGTCGTGCAGATATTCGCGGTCCAGATGGGTGTAGATCTGTGTGGTGGAGATATCGGCGTGCCCGAGGAGCTCTTGTACGACGGTGAGATCCGCGCCGCCCTCCAGGAGATGCGTCGCGAAGGAATGCCGCAGGGTGTGGGGTGAAACCTTCCGCCGGATTCCCGCTCGCCGCGCCGCCCCGCGCACGAGACTCCATATCGCCATCCGCGTGAGCGGGCGTCCCCGGCGATTCAGGAAGAGAACTCCCTTCCCTTCCCCCCGGTCGAGCGCGGGCCTGACCTCCCTCAGGTAACGTCCAACCGCTTCAGCGGCCGCCCCACCGAGCGGTACCATTCGCTCTCTCGCGCCTTTCCCGAACACCCGCACCAGTCGTTCATCGAGGTCGAGCTCCGCGATTTTCACGGTCGCGAGCTCGGAGACGCGAACGCCGGTGGCGTAGAGGAGCTCGAGGATGGCCCGATCCCTCCAGTGCATCGGGTGATCCTCGGGAGGCGATTCAACGAGGGCCGCGGCCTCGGTGCGGGAGAGGACGTCCGGAAGTTTTCGCCGGACCCGGGGCGATTCGAGCCGGTCCGTCGGGTCCACGTCGAGCGCACCCTCCTCGATGAGGAAGGCGTAATACGTCCGAATGGACGAGATCGCGCGACGGATCGAGCTGGGAGCGAGCCCCGCCTCCTTCAGGTGGAAGACGTGATCCCGCAGGTCCGGGTGGGAGGACTGGGCTGGACTCGAGATCCCCCGCGCGACGAGGAAGCCGATCAGCCGCGCGAGGTCATGCTCGTACGCGGCCACCGTCCGGGTTGAAAGGCCGCGTTCGAAGACGAGGTAGTCCCGAAAATGCTCCGCGCGGAATTCGGAGGCCGGCCCGGCCATCGCAGTCCTCTATCAGCCGGCACGCAGGAGGGCCACGGCGTGCACGGCGAGACCCTCCTCCTTCCCTTCCCATCCCATCCCCTCGTTCGACTTTCCCTTGACCGAGACGTCCGCTGGAGCGACGTCGAGTGCGGCCGCGAGAGAGCGTCGTATGGCATCCGCATGGAGCCCGATTCGAGGTCTCTCGCAGACCACCGTCAGGTCCACGTTGCCGACCTGGTATCCCGCATCGCGAACCAGCGCGACCGCGCTTCGGAGGAGCTCCATCGAGTCGGCTCCGCGCCACCGCTCGTCCCCGGGCGGAAAGTGGGAGCCGATGTCGCCGAGGGCGGCCGCACCGAGCAGGGCGTCGGTGACCGCGTGCGCCACCGCGTCACCGTCCGAGAATCCCAGGAGGCCGGGTGTGTCGGGAATGTTTATTCCCCCGAGAACGCAGGGGCGCCCGGGTTCGAATCGGTGGGAGTCGTATCCGAAGCCGATGCGCATAGAGGATGCGCTAGGTCCGCGCCGAGCCGGGACTCACGCTTCCCGACGGATGGCGAGGCAGGCGTTGTGGCCGCCGAAGCCGAAGGAGTTCGAGAGCGCCAGATCCACCGTCATCTCACGGACGCCGTCGGCGGCATAGTCCAGATCGCACTCCGGGTCCGGGTGTTCGAGATTGATGGTGGGCGGGACGCGCCCTTCCTGGCATGCTAGGATACACACGACCGCCTCCACCGCGCCCGCGGCCCCGAGGAGGTGGCCCGTCATGGACTTCGTCGAGCCCACGACGATCCGGTCCGCCGCCGGGCCCAGAACGGCACGGATCGCGGCCGTCTCGGACTTGTCGTTCTGCGGGGTCGAGGTCCCGTGCGCGTTGATGTAGCTCACCTCCTCGGCAGTCGCGTACGCGTCCTTCAGCGCGCCTCGCATTGCGGCTTGGGCTCCGACTCCTTCCGGGGACGGCGAAGTGATGTGGTAGGCGTCCGCCGACATCCCGAATCCCGCCACCCGACCGAGAATCCGCGCACCGCGTCGCTCGGCGACTTCACGCGCCTCGAGGATCAGGCATCCCGAGCCCTCCCCCATCACGAAGCCGTCCCGTGTCTTATCGAAAGGGCGGCTCGCCTTCTCCGGCTCGTCGTTCCGAGTGGACATCGCCTTCATCGCCGCGAACCCCGCCATCGTGAGGGGTGTGATGGTCGCCTCGGTGCCTCCCGAGATCATGATGTCCGCATCGCCCCGCTCGATGATGCGGAGGGCATCCCCGATCGCGTGGGCCGATGAGGCGCAGGCCGAAACCGTCGTGTAGTTGGGGCCCCGGGCGCCATACCGAATCGAGACCAGTCCGGGTGCAATGTCCGGAATGAACATCGGGACGAAAAATGGGCTCACCCGAGTAGGGCCCCGGTCGAGGAGGATCTTGCACTGCTCTTCAAAGGTGGCGATCCCCCCGATCCCCGTTCCGAGGAGGACTCCAAAGCGGTCCGGCGAAACCCCCTCGGGACTTCCCGAGAGCCCCGCGTCTTGCATGGCCTCGGCTGCCGCAACGAGCGCGAACTGCGCGAAGCGGTCGTAACGCCGGATCTCCTTCGGGTCGAGGACGTCCGAGGGATCGAAGCCCTTCACCTCGCACGCGATCCGCGTGGGGTAATCCTCCGTGAGCTCGAACCTCGTGACGAGCCCGCCGCCGGGTTTCCCCGCGAGAAGCGCGGACCAGGCCGTCTTCACGCCGACTCCGACCGGCGTGACGAGGCCGAGCCCCGTAACGACGACTTCCCGCCGCCTTCCGTCACCCATTCGAGTCGCTCGCCGGGAGGCCCTGCTGGGAGCGCAGATCCCCGAACGCGTGGGCCCTCAGGACGGAGAGTGTTTCTTGAGGTACTCGATTGCTTCGCCCACCGTCCCCATCTGCTCGGCGTCCTCGTCCGGGATGTCGAGTCCGAATTCCTCTTCGAAGGCCATCACGAGTTCCACGGTGTCGAGGGAGTCGGCTCCAAGATCCTCCACGAACGAAGCACCCGAAGTCACTTTTTCAGCTTCGACCCCCAGCTCGTTCACGATGATCTCCTTCACCCGTGCCTCGATGCTATCCGCCATTCTGCGCCCCTTCGGTTGAGATGGTTCCTTCGATCGTACCCGGGTCCGGAAAGCCGGTCAGATGACCATTCCCCCGTCCACCGTGATGACTTGCCCGGTAATGTAGCGAGCCGAGGGCCCGGCAAGAAAGCGCACTAGACCCGCCACGTCCTCGGGGGTTCCGAGCCTCCCAAGCGGGATCCGTTCCAGGAGAGCCCCGGTCTGCTTTTCATCCAGCGCGGCCGTCATGTCCGTCTCGATGTATCCGGGAGCGATCGCATTGCAGCGCACCCCGCGGGAGGCCAATTCCCGCGCCACGCTTTTCGTGAATCCGATCAGCCCAGCCTTGGAGGCGGCGTAGTTCGCCTGACCCGCGTTCCCGGTCAGTCCCACGACGGACGTCAGGTTCAGGACGACCCCATCCCGGCGCTTCATCATTCCGCGCACGACCGCGCGGGTCATGTTGAAGGCGCCGCGAAGGTTCACGTCCAGGACCTCGGTCCATTCCTCGTCTTTGAGGCGGAGAAGGATGTTATCGCGAGTAATCCCGGCGTTGTTCACGAGGAGAGTGACTCCACCCAGCGACTCCTCGACCTGAGATACGGCGGCGTTCACTTCGTCCGAGCGGGAGACGTCGCAGGAAAGAGGAAGGTGCCCCGAACCCGGAAGGGTCTCGGCGGCTTCCTCGGCCCGCGCGAGGTCGCGTCCCAGGACGGCGACCCTTGCACCCCCCTCGGCGAGGGCACGAGCGATCGCCGCACCGATCCCGCGCGACCCGCCCGTGACGACCGCCACCTGATCCTTGAGCTCCATTCCTTCCTCTCCCAGTGGGCGCCTGCCGATACGCACTCAGCCCAGGGCGGCCAGGTCGTCCGGCTCGCCGAAAGAAACCGTGGGGATTCCCTTCGCAATTCTCTTGTTCAACCTGGCGAGCACCTGGCCCGGGCCGACTTCGATGAACTGGGTTGCTCCCGCTGCGACCATCCTCTCGACCGAGCGCGACCATCGGACCGGTGCGGTGAGCTGGCGAACGAGGAGCTCCCGTGCGGTCTCTCCCTCCGAAACCGGCTCCGCGGCCACGTTGGAGTACACGGGAAAACTCAGGCGCCCGAAGTTGATCGAAGCCAGGTGGGCTCGCAATCCCTCCTCCGCAGGCCCCATGAGGGGAGAATGGAATGCCCCGGAGACGCTCAGAGGAACGACCCTTTTTGCCCCTCTGGAAGGTGCCTCCGCCGCGGCGCGGCCGACCGCCTCGACGTCGCCCGAGATGACGATCTGACCGGGCGCGTTGTAATTCGCGGTAACGACCACGGACATGGGCGGATCGGAGACTTCCCGGCAGAGGAGCTCGGCGGCCTCGTCCTCCATTCCGAGGACGGCCGCCATCGTCCCCGGCCGTCGCTCCCCGGCCTCGAACATGAGGGTGCCCCGCAAACGCACCGCCGACAGAGCGTCGGCGAAGCGGAGTGTGCCCGCAGCCACGTGCGCGGAGAATTCTCCGAGCGAGTGACCCGCGGCCATCCGCGCCCCGACGAGTCGTTCTCCCCCGGCACGTAGGGCCGCCACCGAGTGCACGAGAATGGCCGGTTGGGCATTCCTGGTGAGTGCCAGCTCGGACTCCGGCCCCTCCCACATCAGGCGCGAAAGCGAAAACCCAAGAAGATCGTCGGCCTCGAGAAAGGTTTCCGCGGCGTCCGGAAATTCCCGCGCGAGCGCGGCCCCCATTCCCACCTTCTGGGATCCCTGTCCGGGAAAGAGAAGGGCGACCGTCACCCGCTCAGCCCCTTTGTCCCGGCGCGCTCGCGGCGTCATCCGCCAGTTCCCTGGCGATGTGTTCGACCATGCGAGACTCCACGGCCCTCTGGGCCACCGCGATGGCGTTCCGAATCGCTTTCGGGGGGGATTGCCCATGGCAGATGATCGAGACCCCATTCACCCCGAGGAGCGGGGCGCCGCCGTATTCCGCGTAGTCGAGAACGCGGAAAACCTCGTGGAGATCCATCCGGGAGCCGACCCGCTCCATTTCCCGTGTGAGGAGACCGATCGTGAACTCGGCCACGGACTCGTAGAACTTGAGGAGGACGTTGCCGACGAAGCCGTCGCAAACGAGGACATCGCACGCCCCCCGGATGATATCTCTCCCCTCCACATTTCCGATGAAGTGGAAGCCGCTCGCACCGAGGAGGGCATGCGCTTCCACGGACAGCTCGTCCCCCTTCCCCGGCTCCTCCCCGATGTTCAGGAGCCCGACGCGCGGCCGCTCCACTCCCATGAGGTCCTGCGCGTAGATGACGCCGAGTTGCGCGAATTGGAGGAGGTGCTGCGGCTTGCAGTCCACGTTCGCGCCCGAGTCGAGCATGAGCGTGGGTCGTCCTGACGTGGGAAGAAGGGTCCCGATCGCAGGACGGGCAACGCCGGGGAGGGGACGGAGAAGGATGAGCGAGGCCGCCATGACGGCCCCCGTCGAGCCGGCGCTCACAAACGCGTCCGCAGCGCCCTCCCGCTGGAGGCGGATTCCGGTGACGATCGAAGAATCCGGACGGCGCCGAACGGCCTGAGCGGGCGATTCCCCCGGGAGGATCCGTTCGGGGGCATGGACAACCTCGATCCGGCTCCGCATGTCCGGAGCGGCACCGTCGAGGGTCGCTAGGATCGCATCCCGGTTCCCCACCAGGACGATCGTGAGCTCTCCCCGACCTTCCTCGAGAGCTTGAAGGGCTCCGGCGATTTCACTGGCCGGTGCCTCGTCCGTGCCCATGGCATCCAGGGCGATGCGCACCGACCCCTCCGATCAGTCGACCTCGACCTCCAGGACTGCGGTATCTCGGTAAAAGCCACAGGCGGGACACACCCGGTGTGGCTGTTTCGGATCACCGCAGCGGGGGCATGTGTTCGTCACGACCGGCTCGGCGACGACGTGCGTCCGGCGCTTCCGCTGGCGCTGCTTCGAGGTCCGCTTCTTGGGAACCGCCATGGGTCACTCCCTATTCCTTCTCGAGTGCCCGGAGTGCGGCCCACCGGGGATCCGGGTCCGCCCGAGCGCATTCACATTCACCTTGGTTCCAGTCCGTCCCGCACTTGGGGCAAAGTCCCTTGCACTCCTCGCGGCATGCCACGTACAGAGGAGCGGTGAGTAAGATCTCTTCCCGAATCGCTTCCCCCAGATCCAACTCTTGGGCCGTCTCAGGAAGGACGCGAAGCCCTTCGTCCTCATGTCCTTCGTCCGAAAGCTCGTCCGGCGGAGACCAGGCTAGATGCAGGGGCATCTCGAACCTGCGGTCCACCTCGGCCAAGCAGCGCCGGCATGCGTAACGAAGGACGGTTCGGAGCCGACCGCGGCCTACGATCTGGCCCGTCCCGGTCATCGCCAGGGTGAGGTCCACCTCGACAGGCTCCGCGAAGGTCAACTCCGACCCCTCCCAGAGCCCGTCGTCAACCGGCACCCGATGGTGGATCTGGAGCGTGCCCCGCCTCTCCAGATCCCCCAATAGTACCCTGAACATGGCCGGTGAACTCTAGTCCTGATGCGGGTTTGTGTCAATCGGACCGCGACTCGGGCCGGACCCCCTTCGCCCGGGCCCTCAGGGGGCCAGAAGCTCGCTCCCCGAAAAGAAAAAAGCGATCTCCCGGGCGGCATTTTCATCCGAGTCCGAGGCATGGATCGCGTTCCGTTCCTTCGATTCGGCGTAGAGGGCGCGAACCGTCCCCGGTGCCGCCTCCGCGGGATCGGTCGCCCCGATCGTTTCCCGAAGCTTCGTCACGGCCTCGGCGGCTTCCAAGACGACCGGAATCGCGGGCCCGGAGGTCATGAACGACACGAGGGACGGGAAAAAAGGGCGTTCCCGATGCACCGCGTAAAAGGCCTCCGCCTGAGCCCGACCGAGATGGACCATGCGGAGGGCACGAACGGTGAATCCTCTCTCCTCGAGAAGGGCCAGTACCTTTCCGGCCTTCCCTGAAGCCACCGCATCCGGCTTTACGATCGCGAGCGTCCGGCTCATCTCTCTCCTCTCGGCTCCTGGAGTTGTAAGGTCTCTGTGGTTTCGGGGGCTCGAGCTGCGGAGTCGGGAAGTCCATCCACCCTCAAGGGGCGCGACTGCTCAGACCCGCAGCCGCGCCTTGATCAGGTCACGGATGTCCGCGGGCCTGCGCGCCACGGCGATCCCATTCTCCTCGAAGACTCTGATCTTTTCGGCGGCCGTTCCACCCGACCCGGAGATGATGGCACCCGCGTGCCCCATGCGCCGACCCGGCGGGGCCGTCTGCCCCGCGATGAATCCGACCACCGGGACGGACAGGTTTTCCCGCGCCCAGATCGCCGCCTCCTGCTCGTCGCTTCCCCCGATCTCACCGATCATCACGATCGCTTCGGTGTCCCCGTCCTTCCGGAATGCGGCGAGACAATCAATGAAGTTCGTACCGATGATCGGGTCCCCTCCGATGCCGATGCAGGTCGTCTGGCCGATCCCGGCCTCGGTCAGCTGGTGCACGGCCTCGTAGGTCAGCGTTCCCGACCGTGACACGACACCGACCGGACCCGGGACGGTGATGCGCCCCGGAATGATCCCGGCTTTCGACTTCCCCGGTGAGATGAGGCCGGGGCAGTTCGGACCCAGAAGCCGGCTTCCGCGGTCCCTTGCGAAGACCAGTGCCCGCGCCATGTCCTGGACCGGGACACCCTCCGTGATGGCGACGATGAAGGGGATGCCGGCGTCCGCCGCCTCCATGATCGCGCCCGCAGCCGCCACCGGCGGAACATAGATCACGGATGCATTCGCTCCCGTCTCACGAACGGCGGTCTCGACGGTATTGAAGATCGGGATCGCCTTTCCACCGCCCAGATCGAAGGATTGGCCCCCCTTTCCGGGCGTCACCCCAGCGACCACCTGGGTTCCGTACTCCGACATTTGACGCGTGTGAAAGGACCCGTCCCGCCCGGTGATCCCCTGGACGACGAGCCGCGTGTTTTTGTCGATGAAGACGGACATGTTACGCGGCTCCCGCGAGCTGGACCGCTTTCTCCACCACCTCGTCCATCGAAGTGTAGGCCTCGAAACCCGCCCCCTTCAGGATCTCGAGGGCCTCGGCTTCGTTGGTTCCGGTGAGGCGAATGACGATCGGGGGGCCGATTTCGATCCGACGGGTCGCCTCGACGATCCCCCTGGCCACATCGTCACACCGGGTGATGCCCCCGAAGATGTTGAAGAGGATCGCCCGGACGTTCGGGTCGGCCGCGATGATCTCCAGCGCCGCGACGACCTTTTCCGGATTCGACGAGCCCCCGATGTCCAGAAAGTTGGCCGGCTCCCCTCCGTAATATTTCACGAGGTCCATGGTCGCCATCGCAAGTCCCGCCCCGTTCACGCAGCAACCGACGTTTCCGTCCAACTTCACGAAGGAGAGTCCCGCCTCACGTGCCCGCGTCTCGGATTTCGGCTCGGCGTCGAGGTCCCGGAGCTCCTCGATTTGGGGAAGACGGAAGAGGGCGTTGTCGTCTACGCTGACCTTGGCGTCGATCGCCTTGACTTCGCCGGATGGAGTCGCGATGAGCGGATTGATCTCCGCGAGGGAGCACGAGTTGGACGTGAACGCCGAGTAGAGGCGCGAGACGATCCGCGACGCCTGCTTGGCAAGCTCAGGATCCCGGTAGAGGAACTCCGCGATTCCATAGGCCTGGTGCGGGAGGAGACCGTAGCGGGGATCCACCTTCACTTTTCGGATCGCCTCCGGTTTTTTCACCGCGACCTCCTCGATGTCCATCCCTCCCTCGGCGGAGGCGATGAAAAGTGGAGCCTGGCTCCTGCGGTCCACGAGGACGGCGAGATACGCTTCGGACGCGATGTCCTCCGCCGCGGTCACGAGGACCGTCTTTACGATGAGGCCCTTGATCTCCATCCCGAGAATGGCAGCGGCATGTTTCCGGGCCTCCGCGGGATCCTTCGCGAGCTTGACGCCTCCCGCCTTCCCGCGCCCTCCAGCGTGGACCTGGGCCTTGACTACGACTGCCCCCCCGATTTCGCGAGCGACTCGCTCTGCCTCGTCGGGGGTGGTCGCGATCTGTCCGGAGGGAACGGGAATCCCCGCCTTCCGGAAGAGATCCTTCGCCTGGTATTCGTGAAGATCCATGAAAAACCGCTCGAGGAGTCCGGAGAGGGCGTGGAGCCAGCCGCAAAAAGCCCGCACAACCTACCCACGCCCCGGAGGGCGATCAAGGACGGGGCCGGCCCCGGCACCTCCGCGGCGACGCACCCCCGGAAGAGAGACCCCGTGGAACTGTCCCACCCCTCTCAGGGCTGGGGCGGGGTCCCCAGGCGCGCCAGGATCTGGCGGAGCTCTTCCAGCCCCCTCCCATAACCCTCCCAATCGCCCCGCCGTGCCGCCGCTTCGGCCCGCTCCAGCGCGGCCAGAGCTTCCTCGGACGTCGCCGCCATGGGAAAGGATGGCGGCGCGCCTTCGTCGGACCTAATCCCCTCGGCCGGCGCACCCACAATTCCGGACGCCAGCGCCAGGACCGAGCCGGCCAGTGTGGGTTCCATGGCGACACGGTCGCCGTCGCTCACGAGGAAGCGGCGCACCTCGGGGATCGCGTCGGCGTCCGCAGCCAGGAAAACGGGTTCCATATACAGGAGGGTGCGTCCCACGGGGACGAGATGGAGGTGCCCCGTCCAGACTTGGCTCCCTCCCTGCCGCCAGAGGGAGAACTGCTGGGAAATCACGGGATCCTGTTCCACCATCGCCTCGATCTGTCGTGGGCCCCGGACCTGGTCCTCCGCGGGGAGGTCCCAGAGAAAAAGCTCGCCCCCCGCGGCTTCGCTCCAGCGCGCTGCGAGGAAGGAGGCGAGGTTCTGTCGCCCCTGGGGGACAAAGAGGGTGGAGACGACGTAGGACTCGACCTCTTCCCCGGGAAGGACCATGAGCGTGTACTGCGGGTCGTACGGAACGGGTTCTTCGGTCGAAGAGAGTTCGGTGGCGAGGGACCACCGGTCTTGCTGGCCATGAAATACCGCCGGATCGTCTTGGTGAAAACGTGTCAGAACCGTGCTCTGGACGTCCAGGAGATAACGGGAGTAACGCAGGTGCTCCGCGACATCCTCCGAAAGCTCCGCGAGATCGCGGAAGAGGGTCGGGAAGGCCCTCCGGTAGGCGGCGAGGACCGGGTCGTTCGGATCGGCGACGTAGAGTCGGGTCTCGCCCGTCACCGCGTCCACCGTGGCTTTCACCGAGTTCCTGAGGTACGCAACCGGGCGCTCTCCCGGAATCTCGTGCGCCTGGGCCAGGGGGTACGACCGAGAGAGGGTGAACCCCTCGAGAATCCAGACGATGCGCCCCTCCGCGATCACCGGATATGGCGCCTCCGGAAGGTGGAGGAAGGGGGCCAGGGCCCGCACTCGCTCCTGGACGTCACGCCGAAACACGAGTTGACTCCCGGCCTCGACCTCTGATGCAAGCAGTAAATTCGCGTCCTGGAAGCGCCACGCGAGGGCGAGGGTGCGCAGAATCGAACCCATCGCGATTCCGCGCGGATAGTCCACGCCAGGTACACCGGGAGCTCCGCTCGGATCGAGGAAGGACTCCTCACTGGGGGTGATCACCGCGTAGAGCTGCGGGCGGCTCCCGATGAAGATCCAAGGCCGGGCAAGCGCCATCCCCTCAGGAACCCCTTCGCCCTGCCGGTAGTCCGGGGGGATGGCCGTGAGGAACATCGGGAGGCGCCCCTCCTCCGTGACGCGGTGAGCCAATCCGGCCACCGCACCGAAGCCGGCGATGTACCGCTCCCGAAGGTGGAGATTCTGCCAGCTCACGGGAGCCGGGATGCCGCCCGGATCGATCTCCCGCACGGAAAGAGCGACCGGAACCAGCCGGCCCCCCGACTCGTAGCGATCGAAGGCGATCTCGTGAAACTCGTAGTACTGAAACCTCGCCTCGAGCTGGCGGAAGGTGGGAAGGAGGGTCCCCATGGTCCAAACCGGGAGACGCTCCAGGCGCTCCAGGCTCGCGCTCCAGCTTTCCGAGTCGGGAAAGGAGTAACCCAGTCGAGACCGCGCCATCTCTTCGAGCCCGAACCCCGCCCGAGTGAAGCGAACGGCCTCCCGGATGTACTCTCTCTCCCGATCGAGCTCGTTGGGTTGGACCTCAAACCGCTGCACGAGTGACGGATAGACCTCGACGGCGGCAAGTCCCACGAGGGCGAGCGCCGCCCCACCGATTCCTGCGGGAAGAAGCCGGCCCTTCCTGGCCCCCCAAAAGACGACCGCAGCCGTCACCAGAGAGAGGAAGGCCATCATCCGGTAGGCGGGAATCCGGGCGTTTTCGTCCGTGTATCCAAAAATCCCCTGCACCCCGGAAGTGCCCCCGAGGAGAAGGTCGAAAGGGGCGAAGTAGAACCGGAATCCGACGAGGAGGAGCGCCAGGCTGGCGAGCATCCCTAGGTGAACGCGAGCCGCCCTCGCGACCACGACTCGACCCCCGCTCCAGACGATCGCCCCCGTGGCCGCGTATCCCGCGATCGCCAGCGCAGCGAGAAAGAGGACCAGGACGAGCCCAAAGGTCACGATGGTCTGGAGGACGGGGAGCACAAAGACGTAGAAGCCCAGGTCCTGGCCGAGGATGGGCTCCTCGATGCCGAAAGCCCCCCCGTTCAACAAGAGCATCCCTCGGAGCCCCGATCCCTGCGGAACCGCGGTCGCGAACCAAAAGGCTCCGAACGCGGCGGTGAGCAGCATTCCCCACCGTATGTATGCCTCGGGAAGCTGCTCCTGGATTTCCAGGTCGCCGAACTTTCGCCGCACCTGCAGTCCCTGAAAGGATCTGGCGACGGCCCTGAAGTTGACCCAGGTCAGCGCTCCCGCGATCCCCCCGGCCAGGAGCCGCGCTCCCCACTCCCAGAGGGCTCGGGTCCAGTACACTTCCGTCAGCTCGAGGGACGCGAACCAGAGGAGGTCCACGTAGATCGCCACCCCCCAACGACCGACGAAGAGGAGGAATAGGAGGAGGAGGAAGCCGCCGAGGAGAAAGCGACCCCCTTTCAGAGTGTGGCGGAAGCGCTCAAACATGGACTCCCTGGTCCGCGAGCCATCCCTCCACCTCGCCCCGAATCTGGGCGAGGCGTTCCGGCGTGCGCGCCTCGAAGCGGGCGACGAGGACGGGCTGAGTATTCGATGCGCGCAACAGTCCCCACCCGTCGCCAAAGAGTATGCGGGCCCCGTCCACGTCCACGACTTCGTGCCCCTGCCGGAAGTGCGCCACGGCCTTTTCCACGATCGCCACCTTTTTCTCCTCGGAGACCTCGATCCGGAGCTCCGGCGTGGAGGAGTACTTGGGAAAAGCGTCCGTCATCGCCGCCAAAGTGGTCGTGGCTCGGGAGAGGAGGGCGCTAAGGCGGCATGCGGCGTAAAGCGCGTCGTCACTTCCAATGTAGTCGTCGGCGAAACAAATGTGGCCCGAGAGCTCACCGCCGATCGGGGCTCCGGTCTCCCGCATCTTCTCCTTGATCAGGGAGTGTCCGGTCTTCCACATGATCGCCTTCCCCCCGGCCTTTTCGAAGATCTCGGGGAGAAGTTGCGAGCACTTCACGTCGTACACGAGGAGCTGCCCGGGGCCGCGGCGCTCGAGGAGGTCGAGCCCAAACAGGAGGAGGAGGACGTCGCCCCGGATGATCCGCCCCTCGCCATCCACGACGCCGATACGGTCCGCGTCTCCGTCGAAGGCGATCCCCAGATCGGCCTTCTCGCGCCGCACGGTTTCGATCAGCTCCTCCAGATTCGCGTCCACCGTCGGGTCGGGGTGATGGTTCGGAAAGGTCCCATCCGAGTCGCAATAGAGCGGAAGGACCTCGACCCCGATCTCCTCCAGGAGCCGGACGGCTACGACCGATCCGGTCCCATTCCCACAGTCCACGGCGGCCTTCACCGGCCGCTCCAACGTGAACCGCCCGACGAGGTCCTCGCGATAACGATCCAGGATCGGAACCGACTCCCGGCGCCCCTCCCCTTCTCGAAGCTGGCCGGAGACGATGCGCGCGCGAAGCCCCTGAACCGCTTTCCCGTAGAATGGCTTCCCGAGGAGCGTCATCTTGATCCCGTTCCATTCGGGAGGATTGTGCGAACCGGTGACTTGGAGGACACCGTCCGTTCCGAGCGCTTTTTCGGCCCAATAAGTCGTCGGGGTCGGAACGGTCCCCAACAAGCGCGTGTCCACCCCGCTCGCCTCGAGCCCCCCGGCGAGGGCATTCGTGAGCTCCGGCGACGACGGTCGGTTGTCGCTCCCGACCGCTACAACCGCGTTTCGTCCCCCCTTCCCGGCCCCTTCGAGCGTCTCGCGGAGCACGCTCCCGTACGCCTGTCCGACAGAGCGCACGAGCTCAGGGGTGAAGTCCTTCCCTACGATCCCCCGGATGTCGTACTCGCGGAAAACGTGTGCCGGAATACTCATGCTGGAATTTCGAGCCTCGGGTCGGATGTGGATGTCGCACCGCGCGTGGCGGCGAAGGGAAACAGCCTGAACTAGGGGACCTGGCCGAGGACTCCATCGAATACGCCAAGCCCATCGGCGGCCGTGAGCGCTCCCTCCAGGAGTCCTCCGGGAAGGATCCCCAGGAAGAGGATCACGGCCGCCGAGACGAGAAGGGCGGCCCGAACCGACCCTGGAATGCCGGCCTCAGGACGCGGCACGGTCGACTCGGGTGCCGGTCGCATCCACATCGTCCACGCCACCCTCAGATAGTAGAAGTAGGACACCACGGTGGTGAGCGCCAGGATCACCGCCAGCGTCCAAAGCTGGCTCGCCACCGCGCCCTGCAGGAGATAGATCTTCGCCACGAAGCCTCCCGTCCCGGGAAAACCCGCGAGCGAGAGAAGAAAGATCGTGAGCAGGAGCGCGACCGCCGGCCGTGTGGCCCCATATCCCGCGAAGTCGTCGAGCTGGAGCCGCTCTTCCCCCTGCTCCGAGACGATCATCAGAATCGCGAACGCACCCACCGTCATGATCGTGTAGACGAAGAGATAAAAGAGGACGCCCGCGGTCGCGACCTCGTTCCCCGCCGCGAGTCCTACCAGGAGATAACCCCCGTGTGCGACGGAAGAGTAGGCGAGCATTCGCTTCACGTTGCTCTGCGCGAGGGCGAGCAGGTTTGCCCCGATCATCGTGAGGGCCGCGAGCCACCAGGCGATCGGGAACCAGGACTCGTAGAGCCCCGGGAAGGCGACGAGGAAGACCCGCATAAGGGCCACCACGGACGCCGCCTTCACCGAGGCGGCCATGAGTGCCGTCGCGGGAGTCGGCGCTCCCTCGTAGACGTCCGGAGCCCACATGTGGAAAGGGACCGCCGCGACCTTGAAGGCGAATCCGACACCCAGGAGCGCCATCCCGGCACCGAGAAGCCCGCCGAACCCCGCCCCTCCCTGGACAGCCCCGGCGATCTCGGAGAGCTCGACGCTCCCCGTGGCCCCCCAAACAAGCGCGATCCCGTAGAGAAGAAAGCCCGAGGAAAACGCTCCGAGAACGAAGTACTTGAGGCCCGCCTCGGCGGAACGCCGGTCCCGCCGATTAAAAGCGGTGAGCGCGTACGAGGCGATGGCCATCGTCTCCAGCGCGAGAAAGAGGAGGATGAGGTTCATCGTGGCCGCGAGAACCATCATCCCCACGGTGGCGAGGAGGATGAGAGCGTAGAACTCCCCCGGTTGCAGTCGCCGGCGGCGCACGTAGGGCACAGAGAAGAGGACGACGAGCGCCGCACCGAGGAGGAAGATCCAGTTCGCGAACAAGCGGAAGCCGTCCACCGTGATCATTCCGGCGTCCGCCGTGACCGACACCCCCTGAAGCCATCCGTTCAACAGGGCGGCCATGGCGATTCCCGCGACGGAGAACCAGGCGAAGGCCTGCACGTAGCCGTGGGAGAGCTGGGCCTCCTCCTCGCCCCAGACACCCGCGAGGAGGACGGCCATGGCCCACGCCGCAAGCACGGCCTCCGGGAGGAGGGCCCAGAGGAAGTCCATCGAGGAGTCGAAGGCGAGCGTCATCTCGTTTCCCCTTCCGCCTCCATCACGAAGCTCGGCACGGGCCGAAGGTCCCGCGCCGCCTCGATGAGCCGTCCACTCTCTCCGCCGCCCTCGACGAACTCCACGATCGCCTGGACCCCGGGGCGCATCCGCTCGAGAACGGGGGTCGGATGGACACCGAGCCCGATCATGAGCGCGATCAGGGGAACGAGAATCGCGATCTCCCGCACGGACAGGTCCGGAAGCGCCTTGTTCTCGGGACTGTCGAGCTCGTTGAAGAGAATTCGCTGCACCATGGGGAGCATGTAATACGCCGCAAAGATCACCCCCGTCGTCGCGACGAGCGCGATGACGGGATGCCGCTCGAAGGTCCCGAGGAGGGAGAGGAACTCGCCGACGAATCCGCTCGTTCCCGGGAGCCCGATGGACGCGAGGGCCGTGATGACAAAGGCGGTGGCGAAGAGGGGAGCCACGCGGGCAAGTCCCCCAAAGTCCGCGATCTCTCGCGTGTGCCGCCGCTCGTACAACATGCCGATCAGGAGGAAGAGCGCCCCCGTGGAGATTCCGTGAGAGACCATCACCATGAGACCGCCCTGGATCCCGTTGACCGTGAGGGCGAAGAACCCGATCACCACGAACCCCATGTGCGCGACCGAAGTGTAGGCCACGAGTTTTTTCGCGTCCGGCTGAACGGCCGCGACCCAGGCTGCGTAGACGATCCCGACGACACCCAAGGTGAGCATGACGAGCACGACGGTCGGATCGGTCGCCGCGTCCGGGAAGAAGGGGAGAGCGAATCGCAGGAGCCCGTAGGTGCCCATCTTCAGGAGGACCGCGGCGAGGACGACGGACCCCGGAGTCGGGGCCTCCACGTGTGCGTCGGGGAGCCAGGTGTGAAGCGGGAAGACCGGAACCTTGATGGCGAAGGCGAGGGCGAAGGCCGCGAAGAGCCAGAGCTGCTCGGCCGCCGACAGGGGCGCTCCAAGAAGGTCGAGGTAGTGGAACGACGGGGCAGCAGCCCCTTCGTTTGCTCGGACGTACAGGTAGAGGATCCCCACGAGCATGAGGAGCGAACCGAACGCGGTATAGAGGAAGAACTTGACCGCCGCGTAGATTCGCCTTCCCCCGCCCCAGATTCCGACGATGAAGTACATCGGGACGAGGGTCAGCTCGAAAAAGACGTAGAAGAGGAAGAGATCCATCGCCGCGAAGACCCCCACGATCCCGGTCTCGAGGAGGAGCATCAGGGCGTAAAACCCCTTCTCCTTTTCGCGGATGTACCGAAAGGATCCGAGAACCGCGAGAGCCATCGTGAGCGTCGTGAGGAGGATCATGAAGATCGAGATCCCGTCCACACCCAGCGCATAGTGCACTCCCCATCGGGCAATCCAGGAAGTGCGGCTCACGAGCTGGAATAGCTCACCAGCCGGATCGAAGCTCCACCAGAGGCCGAGGCTCAGAACGAAGATTCCGAGCGTCCACCCGAAGGCCACCTCCTTGGCCCGCGCGGCCGGAGCGGCGAGGACGGTGACCGCGCCCAGCAGGGGAAGCCAGATCAGGGCGTGAAGTCCCCAGCTTTCGAATCCGATCCCGTCGAGGAGCCCCGTCATCGCATGTGCCTCACAGGATCAGGACGCCCAGGATCGCCAGGGCGCCGAGAGTGAGGACAAAGGCATAAGTCGTCACCTGACCCGTCTGGAAGAGGGAGCCGATCCAGCCAAAGGCCCGGGTGACCCGTCCCACCGCGTTCACGACGCCGTCAATCAGGAACGCATCGATCCATCGCCAGGCGAAGCGCGATACGGAGAGAACCGGCCGAACGATCGCGCGATCATAAAACTCGTCCACGTACCACTTGTCGTGGAGGACCTTCGCGAACCCCGTAGGCGGTACGGATGAGACGGCCGGACGGACCTCGGCGCGCGAGACCGATCGCGCCGTAAGCAGGACGACGGCCAACGCGATCCCCGTCGTAATCGCGCCCCAGGTGACATGTCCGCCTCCGAGCGGGGCGGCGCTCGCGTACGTGCCCAGATGCGCCTCGCGGATCCGGGTCGCCGCCTCCGTGACCGGCTCCAGCCAGTGATGGAGCCACTCGGACATCGGGAGAAGCCCGAAGCCGCCGAACACGGACTGATGTACGGATTCGGGGACGTTGATCCATCCGCCAAAAACGGAGAGGACCGCCAGGATGACCAGGGGCACCGTCATCGTGAGCGGGGCCTCGTGGAGGTGTCCGGCCTCCTTCGCCCCCGTCCGATTCGACCCGTGGAAGGTCAACATCATCATGCGCGTCATGTAAACGGCCGTGAGGATTGCGGCGGCGAGCGACATCCCCCACAACACCGTGAAGAGCGCGCCGAACCCCGTTCCGGCCGACGCCCCGGCGTACCAGATGATCTCGTCCTTCGAGAAAAAGCCCGCAAAAGGCCAGACCCCCGCGATCGCCAGTGTCGCGATCCCCATCGTGGCCCACGTCAGCGGCATGAAGCGGCGGAGCCCGCCCATGTTCCGCATGTCCTGCGCGTCCCACTTCGAGTGCGTCGCGTGGAGCGCGTGGTGCATCGAGTGGATGACGGCGCCGGCGCCGAGGAAAAGAAGCGCCTTGAAGAAGGCGTGCGTCATGAGGTGGAAGACCCCCGCCGCGTACGCGCCGACCCCGACGCCGAGAAACATGAAGCCGAGCTGGGAGACGGTGGAGTACGCGAGAACCTTCTTGATGTCGTTCTGTTGGAGGGCGATCGTCGCGGCAAAAAGGGCCGTGACGGCCCCCACCGTCGCGACCGCCGCCGCCCCGATGGGCGCAAGCGCGAAGAGGACGCCCGCTCTGGCCACCAGATAGACGCCCGCCGTCACCATCGTCGCGGCGTGGATGAGCGCGGACACCGGCGTAGGGCCCGCCATCGCGTCCGGAAGCCAGACATAAAGAGGGACCTGCGCGCTCTTCCCCACCGCCCCGAGGAGGAGGAAGAGGGCAATCGCCGTGGCAACCCCGCCACCGTAAACGAGTCCTTCCTCCGCCACCGCGAAGACCCCGAGGTAGTCCACCGCCCCGAGATTCGCGAAAAGAAGGAAGATCGCGAGGAGGAATCCGAAGTCCCCGATCCGGTTCACGATGAAGGCCTTCTTCCCCGCGTCGGCCTTCTCTCGGTCCTGGAACCAGAACCCGATCAGGAGATAGGAGCAGAGCCCCACTCCCTCCCACCCCACGAACATTACCGGGAAACTCGCCCCCATCACGAGGACCAGCATGAAAAAGACGAAGAGGTTCAGATACGCGAAATAACGCGCATAGCCGGGGTCCTCCCTCATGTATCCGACGCTGAAGACGTGGATGAGGAAACCCA
Source organism: Gemmatimonadota bacterium (assembly GCA_040882465.1). Lineage (NCBI taxonomy): Bacteria > Pseudomonadati > Gemmatimonadota > Gemmatimonadota bacterium. The sequence continues at coordinate 172,544 of JBBEBG010000040.1, read as the reverse complement.
CGCCCGTGATCACCGACATCATGATCATCGAAAGCGCATCGAGCTGGAGGGCCACCTCGACCGTGAAGGAGCCCGTCGCCATCCAGGTCCAGTAGCTCCGGATCACCGGTTCGTGCGTCTCCGCTCCGGCCATCCGGAGGAAGTTCAGGGCGGTCAGGAGAAAAGCCGCGCCGATCAGCCCCGGACCGATCCAGGTGGGGAGGACATGCGTCAGCGCGCGACCCTCACCCCGGGCCTCATCCCCCGGCTTCGCGTGATCCGAGGCACCCGGATCCTCGCCCCGCGCGTCCCCGCCGGCGTGGACCCCGTCCGAGCCCGCGTGACCGCTTCCCGACTCCGCGCGCAGCGCCTTCGCCCCTCGCATCCCCGATGCGAGCGCGAGCCCCCCGTTCAGCACGAAGCCGAGGAGGGGAAGGAGGAGGATCGCCCCCGGAAGGAGAGGCTCGAACTCGCCCATCAGGTCACCACTTCAGGAGGTTGAAGTTGTCCACGTTCACCGACTTGTAGTGACGGAAGATGGAGATGATGATCGCGAGTCCCACGGCCGCTTCTGCCGCCGCCACCGTCATCACGAAAAAGACGAACAGTTGCCCTTCGATCCCGAGGTACCGCGAGAGGGCCACGAAGGTCAGGTTCACTGCGTTCAGCTGGATCTCGATGCAGAGGAAAATGATGATCGCGTTCCTTCGCACCAGGACGCCGAAGGTTCCGATGACAAAGAGGATCGCACCCAGGATCAGGCTTTCGGGGAGCATCAGGTCATCCCCTCCCGCGGGCGAGCGCCACCGCACCCACGAGCGCCACCAGGAGGAGGATTCCGACGAGCTCGAAGGCGACGACGTACTCGGTGAAAAGTGGCCGCGCGACGGCTCCGATCACCCCTTCCTCCGCGAGGATGCGATCCATCCCATCGGGCCCCGGGAAGTACTGGTAAATCGGATTTTCTCCCGCACCGCCCAACTGCCGAGCGAGGAGTCCCGCCATGAGCCCGGTGGTCCCGAAAGCGAAAAAAGCCCCGAATCCCCGTTTCATGTCGGCCTGGTAATCGTGCCCCAGGTTCAGAAGCATGATCACGAAGAGGAAGAGGACCATGATGGCCCCCGCGTAGACGATGACCTGGACGGCCGCGAGGAAGTGCGCCTCGAGGAGGACGAAGATCCCCGCGACGGAGGCGAGCGTCCCGACCATGAAGAGAAGGCTCCCGACCGGACTGCGCTGGAGCACGACCCCGCTCGCCCCACCGACGACCATTGCCGCCAAGACGTAGAAGAGGACGTCAGCCATGCGGCGGAGCGCTCACTCCGAGGCGCCGTCGGAGGGATCCCAGAGCAGGGTGCTCGGATGCTCCTGCGCCATCAGCCGGTCGAGGTCGTAGACGAAGCGGTCGCGAGTGTACTCCGCGTTTTCGAAGTGGACGCCCACATGGATCGCCTCGACGGGGCAGACCTCCTGGCACATTCCGCAGAAGATGCAGCGGAACTCGTCGATCTCGTAGACGAGGGGGTAACGGTTCCCCATGTCGTCTTCGCCCCCGACAAGCCGGATGCAGTTCGCCGGGCAGACGGTCGGGCAGAGCCCGCACGCAACGCACTTGGGACGCCCGTCCGCATGCGTCTCCATGACATGCGTTCCCCGCCAACGGGGGGAGAGATCCGGGCGTTCCTCCGGGTACTCGACGGTGACCTTCTTCGGGTTCACCAGGTGCTTGAAAGTGAGCGCCATCCCCCTGAGCGTGGCGCGGAGATACGAGGTCTCGCCCGGCTCCGGACGCCGCATGACTTTGACCGAGATCGTCATCCCGACCCCTCCCTCATCGCCGCCCCGCGGATGATCCGTCCGCGATCGAGGACGAAGATGAAGAAGCCCGTGGCCACCGCACTCACGAGGGTGAGGACTCCGCCGAAAGCAAATCCCTCCACACCGAGTTGATCGAGGGCGAGGATCGTCCCCCCGACGAGCATCAGGTAAGCGAGAGCGCTTGGGAGCATCACCTTCCACCCGAGTTGCATCACCTGGTCGTAGCGGAAGCGTGGCAGGGTCCACCGCACCCAGATGAAGAGCAAAATGAAAAACCCTGTCTTCGCCGCGAAGGAGAGGAAGGTGAGCAGCGACTTCCACCACGCGGGGCTGGCGGGAATCGCGTCGCCTGCGGCCGTGAACCCCGAGATAAGGGCTCCTTCGTACCAGAACATCTCGTCGCCGGACCAGAAGGGGATGCTCCATCCGCCCAAGAAGAGCGTCGCCATGAGGGCCGAGGCCGTCAGGACGTGCGAGTACTCCGCGATGAAGAACATCGAAAACTTCATCGCCGAATATTCCGTGTGGTATCCGGTGATCAACTCCGACTCGGCTTCGGGAAGGTCGAAGGGGAGGCGGTTCGTCTCCGCGAACGAAGAAATCACGAAGAGGACAAAGGCGAGCGAGAGGGGAAAGAGAAACCAGATTCCCATCGCCTGCTGCTCGTGCACGATCTCGGTCAACGTGACATTCCCCGCGAGCATGAGGACCGGGACCAGAGAGAGCCCGAGCGCCACCTCGTACGAGATCATCTGCGCCGACGAGCGCACGCCCCCGAGGAAGGCATATTTGTTGTTGGACGACCACCCCGCGAGGAAAAGCCCATAAACCGCGAGGGACGAGAGCGCCAGGATATAAAGGATTCCGATGGGAAGGTCGGCCACGACCATGTCCACGACACCCCACGGCGTCGGGAGCGGAGCCGCGAAAGGGATCACCGCGAAGGTCACGAGCGCGGGGATGATCGCGAGCGAGGGGGCGAGGACGAAGAAGAAGCGGTTCGCCGTCGCCGGCATCGTCTCTTCTTTCAGGATGTTCTTGATCCCGTCCGCGATCGGCTGGAGGAGTCCGAAGGGTCCCACCCGATTCGGACCGAGCCGGTCCTGGATGAAGGCCGATACGCGCCGCTCCGCGAGCGTCGTGTACGCCACGACCACGAGGATCCCCGTGAACACGACGAGAACCTTGATCGCCGAGGCGACCAGGAAGGCGGTGGGCGAAAGCGTCTCCACCGTTCAGCTTCCTCGGCGTCCTGCGAGCGCCCCGGCCGGCGTCCCGAGCGCCGCACGAAGCGCCTCCAGGACCGTGGCAGCCGGGCGCGCCATCCCGGGGGCCTGGAGCGCCGGCTCGTACCGCTGGACGATTCTGGCGTGGTTCGTGAAGCTCCCCTCTTCTTCGGCGAAGGTCGTGATGGGCAGGACGACCTTCGCGCGCCCGGCTCCCTCCGTCGGATAACTGCCGAGGTAGAGGTAGGCCGCGGCTTCCGCGCCGAACTCCGGGCCCGCATCCTCGAGCTCGTCGCCCAAGACGACGAGCTTCCCGGCGTGCGCGGCGAGCGACTCGAGTCCTCCCGTCGCGTCGTTCGTTCCCACTCGCTTCATTCCGAGAGCTTCCGCCCCCTCCCGGTTCGGGGCCAGGTCCTCCCGGCGCGCGAGTTTCTCGAAGCCCGGGAGAGGGATCTCTCCCACGGTGCGCGGTGAGCGGAAGACGATCTCGCCCCCTCCCAGCGCCTCGACGAGGGTGGCGAGCGCCACGAGCGCCTCGTTCGACACGAAGGCGGATGCGACGGCGCGAACGGGGCCTTCCGCGCCCCCGAGCTCGGCCGCGGCCGCGCGGATCGCCTCCTCCCAAGAGGCAGCGGCCCGGGCGTCACGCTCTCCGGTGCGGATGAGTGGCGCCTCGATGCGGTCCCCCCGGTTGAGCCATTCGTACCGGGCGCGTCCGTAGTCGCACATCCAGTACTGGTTCACCTCGGGGTTATCCCTGGGCTTCAGCCTCTGGACGAGGTTGTCTCGCGTGTGGATCTCGATATTGCACCCCTGCGAGCAATTCGGGCAGACCGACGGCGTGTGTTCGAGATCCCAGGCGCGCGCCTTGTGCAGGAAGTCCTTCGAGACGAGCGCCCCGACCGGACAGATGTCCACGATGTTTCCGGAGTAGGGCGACCCTTCGACCCCCTCGTCGAAGAAGGTGTCAATGATCGAACGGTTCCCCCGCTCGACGACGGCCAGCCGCGGATCCTGGGCCATCTCGTTCATGAAGCGTACGCAGCGCGTGCACATGACGCACCGGTCCCCGTAAAAGAGGACGTCTCCTCCGAAGTCGTCCCTACCAAAGACGCGCTTCGGCTCGCGGCTCCGGCCGTGCTCACGCCCCTCCGCGTGTACGTAGTCCTGGAGCTTGCACTCACCCGACTGGTCGCAGATGGGGCAGTCGAGGGGATGGTTGGCGAGGTAGAACTCGAGGACACCGCGGCGCATCTCGAGGGCAGGCTCGCTCTGCGTCCGAACCTGCTGGCCCTCCATCGCCTCCGTCACGCAGGAGGCGGCGAGCTTCGGCGCCCCCACGACCTCTACGAGGCAAATCCGGCACTGGGCCGGAGAGGAGAGCCCCGGATGGTAACAATACCGGGGAATCTCGATCCCGATTGACTCCGCGGCGCGGAGGATCGTCGTCCCCTTCGGAACGGTGACCTCCCGCTCGTCGATGGTCAGCGTGACCGCTTGCGGCTTCGGCGCGTCCATCGGCTCCTCAGGCGGCCCCGACCGCCTCGCCCTGGCGGATCAGGGCGAGGTAGTCGTCGCGGAACTTCTGGATGGAAGAGGCGACGGGCGCCGCCGCGGAATCCGATAGCACGCAGATCGTCGTCCCGGTCATCTGCTTTCCCAGGTCGAGCAGGGTCTGGAGGTCCTCCTCGGTTCCGCGCCCGGTCTCGATTCGGACGAGGATTCGCGAGAGCCAGGTGGTCCCTTCGCGGCAGGGAGTGCATTGTCCACACGATTCGTGGGCGTAAAAGTCCACCATTCTGCGGACCTGCTTCACGATGTTCGTGCTGTCGTCCATCACGATCACCGAGGCGCACCCGAGCATGGACCCCTTCGCGGCGACCCCCTCGTAGTCGAGCGAGCAGTCGAGGCACTCCGCTTCTGACATGATGGGGACGGAGCTCCCCCCGGGAATCACCGCCTTGAGCCGCCTTCCCTCGCGAAAGCCGCCGCAGACGTCGTAGATCAGCTCCTGGAGCGGGAAGCCGAGGGGAAGCTCGTAGTTCCCCGGGCGCACCACGTGCCCACTCACGCAAAAGAGCTTCGTGCCCGGGCTCTTTTCGCTTCCCCACTGCCGATACCAGGCGCCTCCGTTTTTTATGATGTGCGGGACGGCGCAAAGGGTCTCGACATTATTGATCGTCGTCGGGCGGTTAAAGAGTCCGGCTGCGGCCGGGAACGGAGGCTTGACCCGAGGGAGGCCGCGGCGCCCCTCGAGCGAGTTCATGAGGGCAGTCTCTTCCCCACAGATATAGGCCCCCGCTCCCTGGTGCACGGTCAGATCGATCGTGATGCCCGAGCCCAGGATCTTCTCCCCGGCGAGCCCGGCCTCGTATGCCTCTGCGACCGCCCGCGCGAGCACCTGGTTCGCTTCGAAGAACTCACCCCGGCAGTAGAGGTAGGCGTGTTCGGCCTGGATCGCGTACGCCGCGATCAGGCACCCTTCGATCAACTGGTGCGGCGTCCAGCGCAGGAGCTCACGGTCCTTGAAAGTTCCCGGCTCGGACTCGTCGGCGTTGCAGCAGAGGTAGTGGGGGCCCCTTTTCTCCTTCGGCATGAAGGACCACTTCATCCCGGTGGGGAAGCCGGCCCCTCCCCTCCCCCGGAGCCCCGACGCCTTCACCTCCTCGATCACCTTTTCGCGTCCGAGCTCCAGCGCCTTCGCCAGCCCCTCGTACCCGCCCATCGCCCTTGCACCGGCAAGCGTCCGCGCCGCCGGATCACCCCAGCCGCGGCTCAGAAGGCGGACTTCCTTCTCGTGGGTGTAGGGATACGCCATCTACTGCACCCCTCTCCGGAGCCGGTCGAGGAGGTCGGGGACGCCAACGGGTATCACATTTTCGTAGTACCGCGAGTTGATCTGGACCGCGGTCGGAAATCCGCAGGCGGCAAGGCATTCCACCTCGGTCACGGTGAAAAGGCCGTCGTCGGAAGTTCCGCCCAACTCCACCCCCGCGTGCTCGAGGAAGGCAGCGAGCACCTCGTCCCCCCCGCAGAGATTGCAGGAGATGTTTGTGCAGACCTGGATCAGATAGCGGCCCACCGGCCGCTTGTTGTACATCGTGTAGAAAGTTGCCACCCCACGGACGTAGGCATCCGCGAGGCCAAGCATTCCGGCCACCTCGTCCATCGTCTCGGGCGAGATGTGGCCCCGGAGCTCCTGTGCGAGGTTGAGGACGGGAAGGAGGGCGCCCTGACGGTCGGGATAACGCGTGAGAATTTTATCGAAACGCACCCGATAGGGGCCCTCGAAGAGAGGCGCGGAGGGATCCTTCTCGGCAAGCAAGTATGGATAGGTCGGGGCGCCGGAGGCGTGCCCACCGTCCAGGGGACGGGTCGCGACGTAGTCATCGCCCCGGACCTGGGCCTCGGTGAGATCGAACTCCCCCGTGTTTCCGGCCCAGCCGGGATTTCTAAACGGGGTATCCCGGTGCGTCCTTCCGTCGCTCACCGGTCGATCTCTCCGAGCACGATGTCGAGGCTCGCGTTCACGACGATGACATCGGCGAGGAGGCCGCCTTCGACGAGCCGCGGAATCACAGAGAGATTCACGAAGGAGGGGGGCCGAATCCTCCAGCGGACCGGCTTGGGCCCCCCGTCGCTGACGACGTACATTCCGAGCTCCCCCTTCGACCCTTCCACCGCGAAATACGACTCCCCGGGCGGCGCCTGAACTCCATCCATGATCAGCTTGAAGTGGTGGATCATGGACTCCATGTCGTTCATGCAGTCCGTCTTGGAAGGGAGGGAGATTCGCGGGTCGTCCACGTTGATCGGACCGCCGGGGAGGCGGTCGAGCGCCTGGTTCAGAATCTTGCAGCTCTGCCGCATCTCCTCCATGCGGACGAGGTAACGATCGTAACAGTCGCCATGCTCCCCGATCGGGACTTCGAAGTCGTACGTCTCGTAGTCGTAGTACGGTCGGTCCTTCCGGAGATCGTAAGGGACCCCCGAGGCGCGCAGGTTGGGGCCGGAGAACCCGCAGTTGATCGCGTCTTCCCCCGAGATGACGCCGACGTCGCGCGTCCGGCCCAGATGGATCCCATTGTGCGCCAGAAGCGTGTCCACCTCGTCGAGCGTTTTCGGAACGGTGTTCGCGAAGTCGCGGACCCCTTCCGCCCAGCCGGCGGGAAGGTCCGCCATCATTCCCCCGATCCGCGTGGCCGAGGTGGTGATCCGCGCTCCGGTGAGCTCGTCGTGCAGCTTGTAGACCCGTTCCCGTTCCTGGAATGCGTAAAGGAAGGGGGTGAACGCTCCGACATCGATCGCCCAGGTGCCGAGCCAGAGGAGGTGCGAGAAGATCCGATCCAGCTCCATGCAAATCACCCGCACCACCTTGCACCGCTCCGTCACCTCCACGCCCATCATCTTCTCCACCGCCATCGCGTAGGCGCAGTTGTAGATGAGAGGAGCGAGGTAGTCCATCCGGTCCGTCAGTGTGACGATCTGATTCCAGGTCCGGAATTCGCCGAGTTTTTCGAAGGAGGAGTGGAGGTATCCGATATGGGGGATACACCGGATCACCGTCTCCCCGTCGAGCTCGAGGACCAGGCGAAGCACGCCGTGTGTCGCCGGGTGTTGCGGTCCGACATTGATCAACATGTGCTGCGAGCCGAGGTCCGGCACGTCCACGTCAATGGGGCTGGCCGCCCCGGGGCGGGGACGGAAGTCCATCCCGGTTTCAGGGCCCCGCGAGACGTCCAGCTCGAGCGTCCGCTTCGACATGGGCTAACGCTCCTCCGCGTCTTCTGAGGCCGTCTCCGAGCCCTTCGGCGGCGCCTTCCGAACCGCGCCCCCTCCTACCTCCTGCCAGGGGACGACCTGCGGCTCGCCTCCCTCCGAGAACTCCGCGGGGGTGTAATGATCTTCGACTTCGAGGGCGAGGGCGCGGCGCGTCTGCTCCGCCCGGGAGAAACGTCCCCGGAGCGGGAAGTCCTTCCGAAGGGGGTGACCCTCGGCGTAGTTCTCCGGCATCAGGATTCGACGGAGGTCGGGATGCCCTCTGAAGTGGACCCCGAACATGTCCCAGGCCTCCCGTTCGAGCCAATCCGCCCCGGCCCAAAGCGGAACGACGGAGTCCACCGTGAGATCCGGGGGCGGGAGCTCGACCTTGACGCGCAGAGCCCGCCGGTGGGGAATGGAGTACAATTGATAGACCACCTGGATCGGCCGCCCGCCGCCAAAGTCTACCGCGGTGACATCAGAGAGAAAGTTATAGAGGTGATCTGGCTCATCTTTCATCCACTGAAGGACTTCGAACATCCGCTCCGGAGCCAAAAAGACGACGTGCTCGTCGCCTGCGACGACCTCGTGGCGGAGGATGGCGTCGGAGAAGCGCACCGTCGCCGCCTCGACGGTCGGGTGGCCGGCGCCGGACCGCTCGAGGGCGGTCTCCGGTATCACTCCTCCCCTCCGGGCGTCCAACCCTGGCTCGTCGAGTTCCCGAAGGGCCCCGAAAGGGCACGAACCTCGTCGTCGTTTGCTCGTGGTCGCCCGGCGCGCGCCGGATCCTCCTCGCGGAGCTCCCGGTGCCGTGCCAGCGATTCTCCCCGGATCTTCTCCTGGATCATGATGAGACCGTAGATCAATCCCTCCGGGCGAGGCGGACAACCTGGGACGTACACGTCCACCGGGATGATCGTATCGATCCCCTGCACCATCGAATACACGTCGAAAACACCCCCCGAGGAGGCGCAGGCGCCCATGGATACGCACCACTTGGGCTGCGTCATCTGGTCCCAGATCCGGCGCAGGACCGGCGCCAGCTTGTAGGGGACGCGCCCCGCGCAGATGAGGACGTCGGCCTGGCGCGGAGAGAAGGCCATTCGCTCCATGCCGAAACGCGCGAGGTCCTGATTGGAGGCGGCAGACGCCATCATCTCGATCGCGCAGCACGCCGTCCCGAAGGGCATCGGCCAGAGGGAGCTCCGCCGGGCCCAATTCACCACGTAGTCCACCTTCGTGGTCAGGAAGGCCGGCGTTCCCTCGCCGAAGATCCCGCCGGGGAGACCGCTGCCGCTCGAGGTCACCGGAAGTCGGGTGCGCTCGCTCATGCCCAGTCGAGCACCCCCTTCCGCCACTCGTAGACGAGTCCGACGACGAGGACGGCGTTGAAGATCGCGACCGCCACGAAGGCGCCCCAGCCGAGTTCGCGCATCGCTACGGCCCAGGGGATCAGGAAGATCGCCTCGAGGTCGAAGATGATGAACGAAAGCGCCACCATGTAGAACTTCACCGAAAAGCGCGCCCTCGTGTCGCCGAGAGGAACCATCCCCGACTCGTAGGGCATCTCTTTCTCCGCGGTGGGGCGCCGCGGATTGAGGAGGTGCGAGGCGGCGAGCATCCCAACCGCATTGAGGACGGATACCCCCAGCAGGATCAGGACTGGGAGGTAGCTCGATGACATTGTCGGGAGAGGGTAACGCTTGTGAAATTGTTCACTTGGCGGTCCCTCGAATCTATCCCGAAGCGGGATGGGGTGTCAACCCAGCGAAATCCTTGTGTTTTCAGGATTTTCAGGGGATTCCAGTCACCTTCCTGAGGCCGCCTTTGCCCTTCCCCGCCGACCCCCCTATACTCCCCGGCGGTCGCGCCGACGACGACCGGGTCCAGGCACATCAACCCCTCCTGCAAGCGACCTGAAGATGACCATCCGGAACGACCGTTGGATTCGAAGGATGGCCCAAGATCAAGGGATGATCGAGCCCTTCGAGCCCGGCCAGGTACGCGAGGGAACGATCTCCTACGGGGTTTCCTCCTATGGCTACGACATCCGCGTCGCGCCGGAGTTCAAGGTGTTCACAAACGTCCACAGCGTCGTCGTGGACCCGAAGCACTTCGACGACCGCTCCTTCGTGGACGTGAACGCCGACTCGTGCATCATCCCGCCGAACTCTTTCGCCCTCGCGCGGACCGTCGAATTCTTCAAGATTCCGCGAGACACCCTGGTCTTGTGCGTCGGCAAAAGCACCTATGCGCGTTGCGGAATCATCGTGAACGTCACGCCCCTCGAACCAACCTGGCGCGGCTACCTCACACTCGAGATTTCGAACACGACCCCTCTCCCCGCGAAGATCTACGCGAACGAAGGGATCGCTCAACTCCTCTTTTTCCAGAGCGATGAAGAGCCGGATACGGCCTATGAGGACCGAAAGGGGAAATATCAGGACCAGCACGGCGTGACCCTGCCGAAGCTTTAGAGAGGGACACGAGTCGGTGACGTCTCCGTCGGCACCTCCGACCATCTCCCAGGCACCCCCGATCCGCGACCACCTCCCGGCGCTGGACAGCCTCCGCGGGCTCGCGGTCCTCCTCGTCCTCTGGCATCACCTTCCCGACGACCTCTTCGGGCCGCTCGCCGCCGCCGTCGGGTTCGCGATTCGTCCCGGCTATCTCGGCGTGGACATCTTCTTCGTCCTGAGTGGCTTTCTAATCACACGGATCCTTCTCTTCGATCGCGCTAGGGGAGCCTCGCTCGGCACTTTCTTCAAGCGCCGCTTCGCGCGGATTTTCCCCGTCTACTACCTGACCCTGTTGGTGGTGGGTCTCTGGCAGCCGGGGAGCTACATCCTCTGGGCCGCCCTTGACCTCTGCAACTTCTATTACGCGGTGGAGAAGACCCCCTTTCCCCGCTGGAGCACACTTGGTCGCTCGCCGTGGAGGAGCATTTCTACCTGGGCTGGCCCTTCCTCGTGTACGCGGTGAGGCCGGCCGCCTGGCCCGCCTGATCCCCTGGGGGATCTTTCCTGTCGCCCTCCTCCTCGCCGTCGTCACCGCCGCGTTGGAGCCCTCCCTCCCCGCCGAGGCCGACCGACTCATTTACCGAATCACTTCGTACCGAATGATCTCCCTCGCCCTCGGCGGCTTGATCGCTATTCACGAAACCTACCTGCGATAAACGCCGCGCCGGATCCTGCGCTGGGCCTTGGCTCTCGGGATTCCATCCCTCGTCATCCTTCCCACCGCTCTCCTCGTCACGCACCAGTGGGTCGGACCGGTCATGCTTCTGGGGTTCACCCTCTTTTCCGGCGCCGCGCTCCTGACCGTCTTGCACGGCGAGGTGGCGAACGGGCCGATCGGGCGGATTTTCCGATTCGGATTTCTTCGGGACACCGGCCGGATCAGCTATGGCCTCTACCTGGTGCATGTGCCGCTGTACTTCGTCTTCGGCCTGATGGGCCGTCCGCCCGAAGCGAGCGCGGGGCTCGGGACCGCCGCGATCGCCGTCATTGCGTCCTTCTTGCTCGCGGCCCTGTCCTTCCGCGTCTTCGAGCGCCCGATTCTCGTGCGAGTGGGCTCTTCGGCCATGAAGTATTCGCCAGCTTGAACAACGGGCGGCTTCCGGGATACCCGCGTCGAGTGGTGAATCTCGAACGCCACCCCCCGCGACGCTAAGATGCATTTCAGAGAGGGACCCATAACGAGGAGGAGGACCATGTCCGGTCGAACGAGGGATAACGTTGCCCTATCGCTGGCGCTCGGAACTCTGATGGTCGTTTTTTTCGCCGACCTCGGCGCCCAGAGCGCATCGCCGCCCCCTTCCCCTCCCGCCGAATGGGGCCCCATCTCGATCAATCTCGAAGAAATCGAGTATCCCCATCCGGTGCACTTCCTGAACCTGAATCTCTACGGGCAGGACGTGCGGATCGCGTACATGGATGTCGCCCCCGTCGGACCGGCGAACGGACAAACGGTCGTGCTCCTACACGGCGGGAGTTATTACGGGTGGTAATGGCCACACGCTTCGCCTTCCTGTATCCCGACAGGACGACGCACATGGTAATGGCGAACCCCGTTGGGCTCACGGACTATCGGGCGGGGCGCGGCTTCCGTCCCTTCGACGGCGCCGTGGTGGTCGGGCCCGATTTGCAGGCCGCCTACGAGACGGACGTGCGGACAGGCATGAACCGCTATGTGTCCTGGCGCCCCGAGTACCTCGAGCACCTGAGGATTCGTCATGGTGTTCGCCTCTCCGCCGAATGGCCTCGGCTGGCTTACGTGCGCGCGCTCGGAAACAACCTCCACTCGATGGATTCGGTGGTGAACGACTGGCCGCACATCGAGACCAAGTCCATGGTGCTCGGGGGGATAGAGGATGGCCCGAATTTCCCCGCCGACGCGCGTCGGGCCGCGGAGGCGCTTCCGAATGCGGAGGTCGTGCTCATTCCAGGCGTTGGGCACAATCCGCACGAAAAAGTGCCCGAGATCGTGAACACGGAGTTGGTGCGGTTCCTCTCCTCGGATCCCGGCGACCCGGCCGCGGAAGGCTGGTAGTCACGCTCCCCGGGGGGGAAGAAAGCCCCCCCGGAACGGCACTTTCTTCTTTTTTTTGGGGGAGGCGTGCCGCCCAGTCCCGACCCGCGCTCGAGCCGCGGACCCTTGGCACCACTCGGACTCGGTTCGGTCTCCCTGCCAAACCGCGTCCGAGGCACGGCACCTGCAGGAATTTCCGGGGCACGCCGGCGACCGGAAGGAGTCACTTCCGACTCTCAACCTCTTAGCCAACCGTGTCCTGAGAAGGAGATTCCTGATGCACTCCATCCAGTGCAGTCGAATTGTCGGGACTCTTCGTCGCTTCATGCCCCTTGCGATGTCCCTTGGATGCCTTCGCGGTCGGGTGCGCCTCGGACCCGAATGGCCCACGGGGAGACGGAACGATCCAAGTTCTTCTCACGGACTTCCCCCTCGAAGCGATCGAATCGGCCGAAGTCACCATCTCTCGGATTTATCTGACGGGAGGAGGAGAAGGCCATGTGGACCTGTTCAATGGTCCGGAGGAACCGCATCAGATGGAACTCCTCGACCTCCAGAATGGAGTGACCCTCGATCTCACGGGCGAGGTCCCCATCCCCGAGGGAAGCTACGGGCAACTTCGCTTCGTCGTGGATGAGGCGCGGCTCGCCTTGGCCGATGGTTACACCTTCGCAGGTGGAGCATCCGACATCGAGCTCACAGTTCCGTCGGGATTCTATCGCGTGATCCTTCACGGAGAGGAAGACGAAGAAGATGACAGTGGGAGTGTCGTGATCGAGGGGGGAGAAACCACCGTCGTGCTCGTGGACTTCGATGTGGCCGCCAGCTTCGTGTTCCAGGGCCCGCTGGAGAGTCCGATCGGCGTGCTCTTCAAGCCCGTGCTCATGCAGCTTCCCTGACGCGCCGAGGCCCGGGCGAATTCTCGCCCGGGCCTCGGTTTCCCACCGCGCGCGCGATACACCCCGCGCCCGTTCAGTTCCCGGTCGTCACCCCAAGGTTCTCGACGAGCACGCCGGGGAGGACGTGATTGATCCGGACGCCCCAGATCCCGTCCGTGTTCCCCGTCATCCCCGACTTCGGCGTCGTGTGGACGACAGTGCCGTTCACGACGTACGCGATCTCACTCGCGCCGACCCTCACCTCGAGTTCATTCACGGACTTCCCGCTCGCGTCGGGAACGACGATCGAGGGGTGTGCGGTGGCGGCCTGAACCGTGTGGGTGGTTTCGCTGTTCGCCCGATGGATCAAGATGAACTCACCGGTCTGGGCGACCATGAAGTAGAGATAATTCTGGCCGGCGCCCCCAAGATCCCGGCCGCCGAACACCAGCCCATAGAAGTTTCGGTGGCTACTCGGAGCCTGGAGGGTGAAGCGGCCGCGGAGCGTGTAGGCCCCGGTCGCGGTCTGGTCGGCCTTCCAGAGGACTGCTGCCGGACCCGTATTTACCTGGAATCCGCTCCCCACGGTCGTGATCGTCACCTCGGGAACGTCGTCCGGATCGGCGGCGTTCGTGCTGCGGTCCACCCTCATCATCAATCCTTCGGGCACCTGCGCCGCCACCGGGACGGCGAGGAACAATGCGAAAAGTGCGGCGGAGGCGAAGCGGAGCATCGTGAATCTCCTCGGAAGAATGGTTTTTGTGTTGCGGGGTTCTACGAGCGCGGCTCGACTTTGGTTCCGCCGGGGCCGGGTGAGCCCCGGCGCATACGCGCATCCTGAGCCGCTCAATTCTCGAAGAATCTCCCGCACCCCCGGTACTGACGACCGTTCACGACGAGGTCGGCGCTCAACGGAAAGTCCCATCCGCTCATCGAATCGCTGCATGGCTCCCCGGTAACGCGGAGTGTGACGGAATCCCCGGAGGCCACGGCCCGATAACCCAACGCATCGGACAGCGGAAGGCTTCGCGGGAGAAGGAGATCCCGTTCGCCATAGTGGAGCACCAGGCGCATCTCGGGCGAGTTTCCGTCCTGGACCTCCGCGTACCACCCCGGCTCGTTCCCGCTGACACGGAGCCGCACCCCCCGGTCCCGTGCCTCGGCCCAGATCAAGCGACTTTCGAAGGCCGTGCACTCCCACGGGACGCCGTCCGAAAAGCGTGCGAAGGGCTTCGCGCGAACCCCGCGACCAGAATTCGTCCCCTGCACCGGCGTCCCGCGTTCCGGACGCGGATTCCACGCGTGGGAGCCGGAGGTCTCGGCCCGGCAGGGTCACGCGAACCGCCCCGTTCGCCAGCGTCCCGACTTCGATGTTGAGGTCCTCGCACTGGTACGCTGTGCGGTCCAGGGCCACCTCGTCTTCCAGGCCCGGCGCGGGACTTCTGTCCGCGCGACAACTGGGGAGAGGAACCCGCCCAGGGAAGCCAGAAAGAGGAGGCGCCAGAGTCTCGTCCCCCTTGACCCCTCCTCCCCCCTTCCACTAGCCTCCCCTTTGCGGGATCCCTTCCTAGAGCCCTCGGTTCCAGGGCGACCCCTCAGCCAGACCATCGCGCCAGCACCTCGAGCCGGATTCCCCGGCCGGCCTGCCGGGCGCCCGTTCACCGGACTATTCATTGTCGTTTTCCACACTCGGGTTACACCCCACGCTCGTTCGGGCCACTGAGGCCCTTGGTTTTACCCAGCCCACTCCGATTCAGTCCCAAGCGATTCCAGCCGCCCTCGACGGGAAAGACATCCTCGCGAGCGCCGTGACCGGAAGCGGGAAAACCGCCGCCTTCCTTCTTCCCGTGCTACAGCAGCTCATGGAGCGCCCCCGCGGCACGACGAAAGCCCTGATCCTCGCGCCGACGCGAGAGCTCGCGCTCCAGATCCTGGACGACTTCGGCGGTCTCGCGCGCGGCACCGGAGTCCGCGCCGCGGCGGTCCATGGGGGTGTCGGAATGGGCCCCCAGGAAAAGGCGTTCCGCACGGGAGTCGATGTCATCGTCGCCACTCCGGGACGGCTGCTCGATCACTTCCAGCAACACTACGCGGCGCTCACGTCCATCGAGATCCTCGTCCTTGACGAGGCCGATCGAATGCTCGACATGGGTTTTCTTCCCGATATTCGGCGCGTCCTTCGTCACATCCCGACACCCAAGCAGACTCTCTTCTTCAGCGCGACGATGCCTGCCCCGATCGAAGCGCTGACGCGCGAGATGCTCACGAGTCCCGTGCGCATCGCCCTTCAGCGGAAGGCTGCGCCCGCCCAAGGTGTGACCCAGGCAGTGTATCCGGTTCCTGCATCGCTGAAGGCGAATCTGCTCGTCGAGCTCCTCTGTCGAAACAAGATGAAGGAGGCGCTCGTCTTCACGCGCACGAAACATCGCGCAGATCGCTTGATGAAGGTCCTCAACCGCGCCGGCATCTCCGCGGAGCGAATCCACGGGAATCGCTCACAGGCGCAGCGGACGAAGGCACTCGCCGGCTTCAAAGCCGGTGATATCCGTGTCCTGGTGGCAACCGATCTGATGGCCCGCGGCATCGATGTCGAGGCGCTCGGCCACGTCGTGAACTTCGACGTCCCCGCGGTCCCCGACGACTACATCCACCGCGTGGGACGCACGGCGCGTGCGGAAGCCGTGGGTGATGCCTTCACGCTCGTAGCGCCGGAGGAGGAGGAAGATCTCGGCCGGATCGAGCGAGCAGTCGGAAGAAAGCTTCCCCGCATGCACCTCGAGAACTTTTCCTACGCGGCGGCGGCCGAACCGCCTCTCGAGGTTCCCCGCGGCGAACGCATCGCGGCGATTCGGGCGAGAAAGTCGCAGGATCGCGCCCGCGCGGCGGCGAAAACCGCCCGGGAGACCGCAGCATCGGCCGCCGCGCCGTCTCGCACGCCCCGGCGTCGCCCCTTCCGAGGGGGTCGCTGATCGTGCAGGACGGAGCCAACGGCCGCTTGGGGGGTATTATGTGGGTTGTGTCACGAAGCCTTCGGGCGCCCCCCGTGGTCCGAAAGCCTCCCCAGAGCCGGAGGAAGTCCATGGCCAAGGTCAAGATCAAGAGACGGGACGGTACGCCGACGCGCTACTTCTGGCGCGACGAAGAGGAGGACGCTCCCACCGACAAGACGGTCTACAAGACCTCTCCGGACGGAGTGAAGCGGATGAAAACGATGCGCTTCAATCCCGTCACCAACCAGATGCGCCGAGTCTGACCCGTCTGAGTGTCGAGAGGACGTCGCGCGAAATCGTGGGGTTCGGGGAGTGGCTCCCGGTTATTCGTCGAGCGTCCTGAGTTCGACGTACCATTGGCCGGTGGAATCGCGTTCCGCGTGGACCTGCCACGGCCGGCAGCAGATCGGGCAATCTTCGACAAAAGTTTGGCGGGTGCCCCCGGAGCGATCCACGAGCACCTCGACCGATTCGCCGCAGTAGGGACAGTTGGCCCCTTCGGTGTCCATCATCGGATCAGGCCTCCCGGCCCCCGCCGGGAGGCCTGAGCATTCGTGGGTGCTCGCGCTCGAACCGTGAAACCCGAACGCGGGGAGAACCTTTCCCCAACGATACCGACCCGCGATGCGGCTCGCCGGTAAGGCGGCCGCGACGCGAATCCGGGCAAGGGAGCGGACCCGCGCCACGCGATCGGTGGTTACTCTCCCGCGGACGATTCCTGGTCCATCCCGACGCCGGACAATACCGCCCTCACCAGGTCCCGATTCAGGCGTGCGATATAACGCACGCTGATCCCCTTCGGGCACGCCTCCTGGCAGGCCCCGTGATTCGTACAGTTCCCGAACCCTTCCTCGTCGTGCGCAGTCACCATCGAGAGAGCCCGCGAGCCCCGCTCGGCCTGGCCCTGCGGGAGATACGACAGGTGGGCCGCCTTCGCCGCGGTGAAGAGCATCGCGGAAGCGTTCGGGCAGGCCGCCACGCAGGCCCCGCACCCGATGCAGGCCGCCGCGTCGAATGCCTTGTCGGCATCCGGCTTGCGAACGAGGGTGGCGTTCGCCTCCGGCGCGCTCCCCGTCCGGACCGAGATGTATCCTCCCGCTTCGATGATTCGGTCGAAGGGGGTGCGGTCCACGACCAGATCTCGCAGGACCGGAAAAGCATCCGCCCGCCACGGCTCCACCCAGAGCTCGTCACCGTCGGCGAAAGACCGCATGTGAAGCTGGCAGGCGGTGGTCAGCTTGTTTGGCCCATGTGGGATTCCGTTGATCATCATCCCGCACGATCCGCAGATCCCTTCGCGGCAGTCGTGTTCGAAGGCGATCGGCTCACCACCGCCGCAAGTGATTTTCTCGTTCACGAGGTCGAGCATGTCGAGAAAGGACATGTCGGGCGAGATGTTGCCCGCCTCGTGCCGCTCGAAGTCCCCCGCGGCCCCCCGTGCCGCCTGCCTCCAGACGTTCAGAGTCAGCTTCACTTGTAGCTCCTCCGAGCGAGGGGGACTTCGGCGAAATCGAGAGGCTCCGTATGGCGAAGCGGCTCCGTGCCGGAACCCCGCCACTCCCAGACGGCCGCGTGCGCGAAGTTGTCGTCGTCCCTTCTCGCTTCGCCGTCTTCGGTAGTGTGCTCCTCTCGGTAGTGCGCGCCGCACGATTCGTTGCGGGCGAGAGCGTCTCGGCAAATCACTTCGGCGAACTCGAGAAAGTCCGCGACCCGCCCCGCCTTCTCGAGAGACTGGTTTAGCGTGCCGGCGGACCCCGGGACCCGCACGTTTTTCCAGAACTCCTCCCGAAGTTCCGGAATCCGGCCTACGGCTTCGCGGAGCCCCGCTTCATTCCGGGACATTCCGCACTGGTCCCACATGAGACGGCCGAGCTCCTGGTGGTACGAGTCCACCGTGCGCGAGCCATTCACGGAGAGGAGGCGATCCTGGAGCGCCTCGACTTCGCCCACCGCGGCGCGGAAGGACCCATCGTCCGGGCCCGTCCCCGAACGCGGCGCATCGGCGAGGTAGTTTCCCACCGTCAGCGGAGCGACGAAGTACCCGTCCGCGAGCCCCTGCATGAGGGCACTCGCACCGAGTCGGTTCGCCCCGTGATCGGAGAAGTTGGCTTCTCCGATGGCGAACAGCCCGGGGATCGTAGTCATCAGGTCGTAGTCCACCCAGAGCCCACCCATCGTATAGTGCGGCGCCGGATAGATCCGCATCGGGACCTCGAACGGGTCCTCGCCCGTGATCTTCTCATACATGGCGAAGAGGTTTTCGTATCGATCGGAGACCGTCCGGCGTCCCGCCCTTTCGATGACGTCGCGGAAGTCGAGATAGACCCCATTTCTGAGCGGGCCTACGCCGTGCCCGGCGTCCACCATCTCCTTGGCGCGACGCGACGCGATATCCCGCGGAGAGAGGTTGCCGAAGGAGGGATACATCCGCTCGAGGTAATAGTCGCGCTCCTCTTCCGGGATCTCGCTGGGGCGACGGTCATCTCCCTTCTTCTTGGGGACCCAAATCCGCCCGTCATTCCGGAGCGACTCGCTCATGAGGGTGAGCTTGGACTGATACTCGCCCGACAACGGAATACAAGTGGGATGGATCTGCGTGAAGCAGGGATTTGCAAATCCCGCGCCGCGACGGTGCGCTCGCCAGATCGCGGTGACGTTGCACGCCTTTGCGTTGGTCGAAAGGAAAAAGGCGTTCGCATATCCACCCGTGGCGAGGACTACCGCGTCGGCTGCGACCCCTTCGATTTTCCCGGACACGAGATCCCGGATGACGATGCCCCGTGCCCGTCCGCCGGCCACGACCACATCGAGCATCTCAGCGCGAGTGTGGAGCTTCACGGTGCCGGCCGCCACCTGCCGCTCCAATGCCTGGTAGGCCCCGAGGAGGAGCTGCTGCCCCGTCTGGCCCCGCGCGTAAAACGTTCTGGAAACCTGCGCCCCTCCAAATGAGCGGTTTGCGAGATGGCCCCCGTACTCCCGCGCGAAGGGCACGCCCTGGGCGACGGCCTGGTCTATGATGTTCAGCGACAGCTCAGCGAGACGATACACGTTTGCCTCCCGTGAGCGGAAATCGCCGCCCTTCACCGTGTCCTTGAAGAGCCGCTGGATGGAGTCGCCGTCCGCCTGGTAGTTCTTCGCGGCGTTGATCCCCCCCTGCGCCGCGATCGAATGCGCCCGGCGCGCGGAATCGTGGAAGGTGAAGGCCCGGACCCGATATCCGAGCTCACCCATCGTGGCCGCGGCCGACGCGCCCGCGAGCCCAGTGCCCACGACGATGACCTCGTATTTCCGCTTGTTCGCGGGGTTCACGAGCTTCATCTCGAATCGGCGGCGAGACCACTTCTCCGCGATCGGCCCCTCGGGCACCCGTGGGTTCAGCTCCAACTGGTCACCCCTCGAGGTTCACGACGCCAGCCAGCACGGAAAGCGGCACCAGGGCGTAGCCGAGGAAGAGTCCCCACGCGAGGACCGCGGCGATCGGTCGCCGCACCCTCTCGATGCGGGGGTTTTCGATTCCCGCCGTCGCGAAAGCGCTCCAAATCCCGTGGTAGAGGTGGACGCAGAGCGCACCCACCGCGATCAGGTAAAAAGCGGCCACAGGATAGGACTGGAAGCCGATGACGAGGTTGTTGTACGCCGATCCCGCGACAAAATCCGGATGGACCGTCCCCGTCGTCATGTGAAGCAGGTGATAACCGACGAAGGCGAGAACGATCACCCCTCCGAAGCGCATCGTGCGAGACGCGTACGAGAAGGTCTGCGGCTGGAGCTTCGTGTACCCATGCGTGCGCGCGCCCTTGCTCTGGCGCCAGAGCTGGGTCGCGGCCACCACATGAACGGTTACGGCGGCGAGGAGCGCCAGGCGGAGCGTCCAGAGGAGCCCGTAATGCGGGAGGAGGGGGTACCCCACCTCACGGATGAACTCGGCGTATGCGTCGAAAGCCTCTCTCCCGTGAAAGGCCTTCAGATTCCCGAGCATGTGCAGGAGGGTGAAGCCAAACAGGAAGACTCCGGTCACGGCCATCCAGAGCTTCTTTCCGACCGATGAACCGTAGAGGGCGATCACCCGGTGCATCGCTTCCTCTTTCCCGAACTCTAGGCGCCGGATCCAGGTTTGCGACTCGTTCCCCGCGCAGAATCCCTCATCCCAGGGCGGCCATCGTGGACCGGACGGACTCCGCGCTCTTCTCCAGCTCGAAGCGCTCCTGGTCCGTCAACTCCACCTCGATCACTCCCTGGAGGCCGCCCTCGCCCAGCTTGCAGGGCACCCCGAGAAAAATCCCCTTCTGGCCGTATTCCCCCTCGAGGTAGGCGGCGCAGGGAAGAATCCGGCGCTTGTCCTTCGCGATCGCTTCCGCCATCTGCACAGCGGCCGAGGAGGGAGCGTAATATGCGCTCCCGGTCTTCAGAAAGCTCACGATTTCAGCGCCCCCATTCCGGGTCCGCTCGATGAGAGCTTCGATCCGGTCCTTCGGGAGGAGTTGGGCCAAGGGAATTCCGCTGACCGATGTGTAGCTCACGAGCGGGACCATCGTGTCGCCGTGGCCGCCGAGCACCAGCGCCTGGATATCTTCGACACTCACGTCCAACTCCATCGCGATGAAGGAGCGAAACCGTGCGGTGTCCAGGACGCCGGCCATGCCGAGAACGCGCTTCCGGGGGAAGCCGGTAGTCTCCATGGCCACGTAAGACATGACGTCGAGAGGATTCGACACCATGATGATGATCGAGTCCGGGGCAACGCGTGCAATTTCGGTCGAGACCGCTCGAACGATTCCCGCGTTTGTCTTGAGGAGGTCGTCCCGGCTCATCCCTGGCTTGCGGGCGACACCCGCCGTGACGATGACGATTTCCGATCCTGCAGCGGCCCCGTAATCCGTTGCGCCCGTGACCCGGGTGTCGAATCCCTCCACTGGGGCGCTCTCCCACTGATCGAGGGCCTTTCCCTGCGGGATCCCTTCCACCACGTCGATCAGAACGACCTCTCGCGCGAGCTCCATCTCCGCCAACCGCTGCGCGCTCGTGGCGCCGACGTGCCCGGCGCCCACGACGGTGATCTTCCGCATTCCTGCCTCTTTCGGATTCGTCGGGGAAAAAGTCCGCCGGAAGCTACCCGGGGGCCCCAAGGGTGTCAACGGCGAGGCGCGGTCCGGATCACCCCCCAGAAACCGTGTTGCACGAACGACTCAATGGGGCGAACCAGCGGGCCGGAAATCCTTCAGGGGCGCGGGATTTCCGGAGCTTCGGGGAGCCCGCGCCCGCCACGGGAGAATCGTGCGACGGCGTCGCGGTTCCCGACCGACTGGATGAGGTCTCCGAACTGATCTCGAACGATTTGCAGGAGGAGAACCTGGGATGGCTCGAGGATGTCGAGGAGACGCTCCTCCTCCCGAACGAGAAGTTGCTCCTCCAGGTTACGGAGAGCCCGTCCCTCCTCGATCAAGGCCAATGACTGGACGGGATCATCGGTGTCCGCCTCGAGGATGGCGGCAACCCGGTCCATGAAGGCACCACGCATGTCGCCGAGCTCCCGGCGCGCCGCTCCGAACTCGGAGAGAATCCCGGGAAGCTCGGCCCTCTGCTCGTCGGAAAGGACCAGTTCACGCGCGATCTGCTCCTCGAACTCGCGCTGAATCCTCTGGAGGAGCTCCTGGCGGGTCATCTGATCCGGGCCGGGTTGGGCCGCGACCGGAGAAGCGCCCGCTGCAAGAAGGGCCAGGAGGAGCGATGCTGTGCCGAGTGCGTGTTTCATGGATCGAGCTCCTCGAGCACTTCCCGCAAGACCTCGTCCGAGAGGGCGTGGAGCATGGGCGCCCCGGCTACCATCCAGTTTTCGCCGAGCCACTCGGCAGGAGCTTCGGGTTGAAGTGCGAGGGACCAGATCTCTTCGTTTGATGGGCGTTGATTGAGGACGGTGCCCAGACCGAGAGCGAGCGCGATGACGGCAGCCACAGCGGGGACACCCCACCCCCAGATCTTCCCGAAACTCCGACGGCCTTTCGCGAGCGAGCCCACGATTTGGCGATGGAGCCCCGGCGGGGGTTCGCTCCGCGCACTCTGGAGCCGTGTGAGGAAAATCCCCTCGTCCCTGCACTCCTTACAGGACTGGAGGTGGGCCTCCACGAGGCGCGCCTCTTCCGAGGGAAGAACGCGGAGAAGGCTCAGCGGAAGAAGATCCCGGACCGAGCCGCAATCCATGTCTTCGCTCGAACGGAACCGGTCGTTCATAAGGTCCCCCTCATCGCGGTTCGTCATGTAGCCACTCCCGCAATCGTCCGATGCCATAGTGGTAGTTCACCCGAGCTGCACCCTCGGTGGATCCGATGATCTCGGCCACCTCTCGAAAGCTCAGCCCGTCGAACAGCCTCAGGGCGACGCTCAGGCGCTGCTTCTCGGGGAGTCGGTCCAGGGCGCCCCGAATCCGCCGCAGCTCCTCCTCCCGGACGGCCCTCTGGTCCGGAGCCAACTCTCCGTCCGCGAGACCCTCCGCGTCGGTGAGCGCTTCCTCTTTCCGCCGCGAGTGGCTCCGAATCGTGCCCAAGGCCTCGTTTCGCGCGATCGCCAGGAGCCACGTCCGGAAGCTCGATTCGCCCCGAAACCCCCCGAGGCGGTCAAGTGCCTTGAGAAAGGTGTCCTGAGTCGCGTCCGCGGCTCTGTCTTCGTCCTTCAAAAAGCCGAGGAGGAACCGATACACCACCCCTTGATGGCGGTCCACCAGCCTTTCCAAGGCCTTCTGGTCGCCCTCCCGAGCCTGGCGCACAAGCTCCGTGTCATCCGGATCCTGCGGGCTCCTCGGAAGGGTCACCGATCGTTGGACGCTGAGGGTGGGAGCGGCGTTAAGGGGGGAAGGGGTCGATGGCCCCAAAGAAGCCTCCTCCCCGCGCTGAAAAACGGCCTCACGGCGTCCCTCTGGGACCCCGCCGCCGGCACCCCAAGATCTCTTGGACGGATCGCCGCGGGCCGCTTAACCCCGGCGCGATACGGCCTTGGCGGAGACTCGGCTCCTCAGTTGCTTCGACGGCTTGAAGACCGGCACATGTCGCGAGGGGACCTTCACCGAGTCTCCGGTCCGCGGGTTCCGCGCCTTCCGCGCCCTCCGCTCCCGCACCTTGAAGGTGCCGAATCCCCGGATTTCGATGTTCTCGCCCTGCGCGAGCGCCAGCTTTACCGCGTTCAGAAAGCCGTCCACGACGAGGGCACAATCTTTCTTCGTGACGCCGGGCCCGATTGCCTCGGCCACCTGCTCCACCAGGTCCGCTTTCGTCATTCTTTCCTCCCAACCAGGATCAGGCCTGGTGAGCCGGTTTTCTACATGCGGTGCAATGAGTTCCGACGTCGTGGGGCCCGCCGCCCGAGAGGCGCTAGGGTAACGTGCGCGGGAGGAAGGCGTCAACCCCGAGCGCGACCCTTCCCGGAGCCCGCCGCGCGGCACTCCTCCATGAGACGAGTGAAGCGATCGAACAGGTAGCGCGAGTCGTGCGGCCCGGGAGCCGCCTCGGGGTGGTACTGGACGGAAAAGACGGGGAGCGACGTGTGTTCCATGCCCTCGAGGGTCCCGTCGTAGAGATTCAGGTGCGTGGGGCGTAGGTCGGGGGCCCCCGGGATCGTCCCGTCCTCCGCGACTTCGACCGCGAAGCCATGATTCTGCGACGTGATCTCGACGCGGTCCCGGTCCACTGCGCGCACCGGATGATTGGCGCCATGATGTCCGAACGGAAGCTTGTAGGTCTCGGCGCCGAACGCGCGCGCGATGAGCTGGTGGCCGAGGCAGATTCCGAACACGGGGATCCCCGCCCCCGCAAGCTGAAGGATGGATTCCGCAGCCGTTTTCACCGCGGACGGATCGCCGGGCCCATTTGAAACGAAGAGGCCGTCCGGGTTCTCGGCCATCACCTCTTCCACGGGGGTGTCGGACGGAATGATGGTGACGCGGCAACCCCGTTCCGCGAGAAGCTTGGGCGAATGCGCCTTCACCCCGAAATCGTAGGCGAGGACGTGGAACCGCTCCTCCCCGACGGCGGGAACCTCGTATCGCTCGGTCGTGGAGACCCCGCACGCGAGGTCCAGTCCTTCCATCATGGGATGCGCCTGGATTTTCCGTTGGAGCTCTTCTTCGGGGAGATCTACGGGGGCGATTCCACCCCGCATCGCTCCTCGATCACGGAGGTGCCTGGTCAGGGCCCGCGTGTCCAGGTCGGTGATCCCCACGATTCCGTGCTGGGAGAGGTAGTCCGTCAGGCCGCCGGTGGCGCGCCAGGACGAAAACATCCGGGACGCCTCGCGGACGATGAAGCCGGCCACCGTCGGCGCCTCCGACTCGCGATCCTCGTCGTTCACCCCGTAGTTCCCGATGAGCGGGTAGGTCATCGTCACCAGCTGTCCGGTATAAGAGGGGTCGGTCAGGACTTCCTGGTAGCCGGTCATCGCAGTGTTGAAAACGACCTCGCCGAGCGCAACTCCCGGGGCGCCGAGGGAGGCACCCTCGAAGCGGCGTCCATCCTCCAGGAGGAGGTACGTCGGTGAGCGCTCGCCGGCTCTGGACACGGGAATCACCATCGATTGTGCGGGGAAAGGCTCCGTCGGCCGTTGAATGTAGATTCGAGGGAAGACGCGTCAAGGTGAAGCACGCCTTCCACGAATGATGGGGGTCGGGTACCTTCATCCCCTCGCGTTTGCCTTCGAACTCCACTCCGAGTCCCGCGATGAGCCCGACGGCCCCGCCTTCGAATTCCGGCGCGCAGGCGCCCCTCGAAACCGACGTGATCGTACACGCGGACGAATCGTGCCTGGGAAACCAGTTCGTGGGGCGCGACAATCCAGGCGGCGCGGCGGGACTCGTCGAGGTGCGCTCCGGCGAGCGTTGGATCCCGAAGGATTTCTGGATCTCCGAACGCGCCACGACCAACAACCGGATGGCCCTCCGCAGCGCGATCGCCAGCCTTCGCGAGCTCGACCGTCCATCTCGCGTTCGCTTCGTCTCCGATTCGGAATACCTCGTGAAGGGAATGCGTGAGTGGCTTCCCGGATGGAAGGCGCGGGGGTGGCGCCGGAAAGGCGGCAGAATCGAGAACCTCGAACTCTGGCAGGAACTCGACGCGGTCGCGCAGCGTCATTCGGTTTCATGGGAGTGGGTCCGTGGACACGCGGGTCATCCCAGGAACGAATACGCAAACGAACTCGCGACCCGCGCCGCTGCCGATCAGACGACCTCCGACGGATTCGTGGAGAGCGGGTTCTCCGCCTGGCTCGAAAAAACGTCACGCGCCAATCGCTGAGGGCGTCCGCTAGGCTTCGTCCTCGGTGTCGTGGAGGTCGCGTTCGAAGACCTCGGCGAATCGCTCCGCCGTTCGACTCGCCGCCTCGTCCGCGGAGAGGGGGCGCCCCAGGATCGCTTCCAGCGATGTGACCGGCTCGCCTGGAATCCCGCACGGCACGATCGTCCCGAAGTAGGCGAGGTCCGTGGAGACGTTCAACGCGAACCCGTGCGAGGTGATCCACCCGGACGAGACCCGCACTCCGATCGCGGCAATTTTTCCGCCGGACGTCCAGACTCCGGTTTTTCCCCTCACCCGCCCCGACTCGATGCCGTACCCGGCCAGGAGTCGAATGAGGACTTCTTCGAGATCGCGAAGGTACCGGTGGACGTCCCTGCGGTCCGGATTCAGATCGAGGATCGGATAACCGACGAGCTGGCCGGGTCCGTGGTAGGTGACATCCCCGCCGCGCCCCGTGTGCGCGAGGGTGATGCCGAGCTCTTCCCTACGGACGGAATCCGCGAGAACGTGTTCGGCGAGCGCGCCCGAACCCAGGGTGATGACGTGCGGGTGCTCGAGAAGGAGGAGCTGGTCCGGAATCTCGTCCGCGCGCCGGCGCCGAACGAACTCGTCCTGAAGCGCGAGTGCCCGGTCGTAAGGAACGACGCCCAGCTTTCGGACCTCGAGGGGCCGTCCGCTCATCGCCCCGGCCCCGTCAGGCGTCTTCCGGAAAGTCCTCCATCAGCCCCTTCAGGCCGGCGAGGAAGCGTGCCGCGTCCGCGCCGTCCACGATCCGGTGATCGTATCCGAGGGCAAATAGCGACCGCTTCCGGATCGCAATGGAGTCCTCGCCGGTGACCGGGTCCCGCACCACGACCACCCGCTTTTCGATCGCTCCCGTCCCGAGGATGCCTGAAGTCCCCTTCGGGATGATGGGCATCCCGACAAGAGTGCCGAGGACTCCGGGATTGGTAATGGAGAAGGTAGCTCCCTGAATCTCGTCCGGCCCGAGCTTTCGGCTGCGCGCGCGTTCGGCCAGATCCACGATCTTGTTCCCGATCCCCACGAGCGAAAGGTGGTCCGCGTCGCGGATGACGGGAACGATGAGCCCCGGATCGAGATCCACCGCGATCCCGATGTTCACGCTCCCTCGGTGGATGACGTTGTTCCCTGACGCGGTCGCGTTCAGCATGGGGAAGTCGCGCAGGACACGCGAAACCGCCCATGCGACGAAGGCCGTGAAACTCACCTTCGCGCCCTGCTCCTTCCACTTCGGGCCACGATCCTTCCGGACGCGGTCCACCTGCGTGAAGTCGATCTCGATGAAGGAGTGGACGTGCGGCGCGACCCGTTTCGCGAGCACCATGTGTTCCGCGGTGAGACGTCGAACTTTGTCCATCGTCTCGACTTCGTCCCCTTCGCGGACGGGGAATTCCGGGTGCTGCACCTGCCCGTAGAAGGTCTTCCAGAACTCTGAGGGTGCCGCCGAAACACCCGCCGAAGGAGGGGCGGATGGTGCCGCGGATGGTGCCCGTGCCGCGGCAGGCTGCGAGGCCGT
Organism: Gemmatimonadota bacterium; assembly: GCA_040882465.1. Classification (NCBI taxonomy): domain Bacteria; kingdom Pseudomonadati; phylum Gemmatimonadota; species Gemmatimonadota bacterium. Next base: position 145,550 of record JBBEBG010000040.1, on the reverse strand, counting down.
CGGTGCGGCCGCCGGACGGAAGGGGGCCGTGGGCATCGCCGGCTCCGCTTCGCGCGGCTTTTCCTGCCCGTCCTCGGTCCCGAGGAACTCGAGGAGGTCCTGCTTGGTCACACGCCCGCCGACGCCGGTGCCCCTTCCCTCGAGCTGGGCGAGGTCCACCCCATGCTCCTCGGCAATGCGACGGACCAGTGGTGTGGAGCGCTGGCGGAGACGGTCTTCGGCGGTCTCGGTCGCGGTCACGCGGGCCGGCTCCGCCGCCGCCGGAGGGACCTCCATCTCGGGCTCCCGGGCAATCGCCCGTTCCGGGACCCGGGGTTTATCTCCTTCGACCGGCGCCGCAACCGTTTCCCGCGCGGGAGGAGGGGCGCTCACCCCCGCAGAAGGCCGAGTGGCAGCGGGATCGGTGTCAATGAAGGCGACGACGGTTCCGACCTCCACCGTTTCGCCCTCCTGCACCATCACTTCGACGAGCGTCCCCGACTGCGGCGCTGGGATCTCCGCGTCTACCTTGTCCGTGGAGATTTCGAGGAGCGGTTCATCCCGCTCGATCGTGTCACCGACCTTCTTCAGCCACTTGGAAACAGTTCCCTCTGCGATGGACTCACCCATCTGGGGCATGGGAACTTCGATTCGCGCCACCGTTGGTCTCTCCGGACTTCGATGCGGGCATGTCGCCGGCCATCCCGGCGACTCTTCGCGCTGGGGACCCTGAGTTTAACCGGACGGGAGACCTTGGCAAGGTGAAGCGCGACCGCCAATGGCGGCCCCGGTGAGGCTCGAGCCGAGTTTCGCGTGAGACGCCGAATTCCGGCCTCCCCGCGGAGGATCAGGGAAGTGTGGTCGGTGCTTCCCCACCCGTTTCCGGAGCGGATTCGGCGGGCGCGGGCTGGATGCCGGGGACCACGGGAGAAGGCACGGTCGTGGGCTCGAGTCCGCCTTCGAGGATCGAGGTCGGCTGCTGCCCGCGCGACGAAACGATCGCGAGCACGAGCGAGAGGACCATGAAGGCCGAACCCGCGACCCAGCTCGCCCGGGTGAGGAAGGTCGCCGCCTGGCGGCCTCCAAGTACCCCTTCCGCCGCCGTCACTCCGCCCCCCATGGCCGCGAGCCCCCCGCCCTTACCGGATTGCAGGAGGATCACCAGGATCAGGAAGATCCCGTCGAGAACGAGGAAGGTGAGGAGAAAACCGTACATGACTCTAGGCGAGTTTGGGTCTTGGGCCAGCGGAAAAAGGTCGCCGGGGAGGCTTGGGGTGTCAACTCTCCGCGCCGGCCCGGACGATGCTCAGAAAGGAATCCGGCTCGAGGGACGCCCCTCCGACGAGTACGCCGTCCACGTCCTGCGCCGACAACAGCTCCAGCGCATTTCCCGGATTGACCGAGCCGCCGTAGAGGATGGGCACCCGGCGGCCTCGTTCGGCGCCCACGAGCTCTCCGAGTCGCTCTCGGAGGAAGCCCTGCGCCTCCGAGGCGTCTCCGGGAGAGGCCGTCTCCCCCGTTCCGATCGCCCAGACCGGCTCGTAGGCGAGAATCAGGGCATCCCCGGCCGTGATCCGCTCGAGCTCCGCGGGATTCCCGATTCCTCCTTTCAGCTGCCTCGCGAGAACCTTCTCCAGTTTTCCGGCACGGCGCTCTTCCACTGTTTCTCCGACACAGAGCACCGGAGTCATCCCCACACGTCGCGTGGCCTCCACTTGTATCGCGGTCTCGGCTTCGGTCTCATGGAAGAGATGCCGCCTCTCGGAGTGCCCGATGAGGGCGTATCTCGCCCCAGCTTCCGCGGCCATTTCGGCGGACAGCTCTCCCGTGAATGCCCCCGAAGAGGCGCCGTGGATGTGCTGAATCCCGAAGCGGACCCGCGTGTTGTTCCCGAGGGCCGCACGAGCCGTCGTGAGCGAAATCGCAGGCGGGAAGAGGATCACGGTGACCCCGGAGACCTCCTCCGCCCCCTGAAAGGATTCGAGGTACGCGCGGGTCGCGGCCAGCCCGTGATTCATCTTCCAATTGCCGGCCACGACCTTGCTCATCGAGTCGCTCCTCCCTCACCGACAGCCGCCGCTTCGCTCTCCACTCTGTCGAGGACCGCCACTCCCGGGAGCTCCCGTCCGGCGAGGAGGTCCAGCGACGCGCCCCCTCCAGTCGAGATGTGCGTCATCCGGTCGGCCACTCCCGCCGCCGCCGCCGCCGCGGCCGAATCTCCTCCGCCGACGACGATCGTCGCACCCCGGTCCGCCGCCTCCGCCAGAACGCGGGCGAGCTCGAAGGTCCCACCGTCGAAGGGGGGCGTTTCGAAGACCCCCATCGGACCATTCCAGAGGACGGTCGCGGCGCCACGGGCCTCGGCCGCGAAGATCTCGCGGGAGTCGAGCCCGATGTCGCCGATCCGATCCGCCGGACCGACCGCCGTCCGGTCCACGTTTCGGGCCGGCGCGCCCGCCTCGATCTGGTTCGCGACCGTGCAGTCCACGGGGAGGAGCAGTTTGTCGCCGGCCTCGTCGAGGAGCTCCGCGGCCATCGCGACCCGGTCATCTTCCACGAGCGAAGCCCCAGTGTCCAGCCCGAGCGCGCGAAAAAAGGTGTTCGCCATCGCGCCGCCCACGAGGAGTCGGTCAACGCGGGGAAGGATCGCTCGGATGAGGTCGATCTTCCCGGAGATCTTCGCGCCGCCGAGGATGGCGATGAAGGGCCTGGCGGGCTCTCGCAGGGCCTCCTGGAGGTAATGCAGCTCGCGCGCCATGAGGAGGCCGGCCACAGCCGGCCCCGCGCGTTCCCGGATGATCCGGGCCGCCCCCACGTTCGAGGCATGGGCACGGTGCGCCGCCCCGAACGCGTCCCCTACGAATCCTTCGGCAAGCCCCGCAAAGGCCCGGGCGAGCGCGGGATCGTTCTTGGTTTCACCAGGGTGGAAGCGGACGTTCTCGAGGAGAAGACATTCGCCCGAGACGAGCCGATCCACGGCGCTCCGGACCGCCTCGCTTCCGGGTTCGCCATCCACGAGGCGCACCTCGGTGCCGAGACGCTCGGAGAGGAGGCGGGCCACGGGTGCGAGCGAGGCGGAGGGATCGCGGGTGCCGTCGGGGCGTCCCAGATGCGAGGCCAGGATCGTACGCGCCCCCCTGGTTCGAAGGAGGGCGAGCGTCGGGAGTGTGGCGTCCACGCGGCTCGGATCCGCGATTTCTCCCGAATCCTTCAGAGGAACATTGTAGTCGGCACGGACCAGGACGCGCCTTCCCCGAAGCTCTCCCTCCGCGAGATCGGCGAGTGTCCGGGTGCGCGACACGGGGCGCTTACCCCTTGGCGACCGACGGAAGTCGTTTTCCCACATAGCGCACCACGTCGCGCACGCGGCAGGAGTACCCCCACTCGTTGTCGTACCACGAGAGAACCTTCACGAGCCGGTTTTCGATGACCGCGGTGGAGAGAAGATCCACCACGGACGAGGCCGAGCTCCCCGTGAAGTCCACCGAGACGAGCGGCCCTTCCACCACCTCGAGGATTCCCTTGAGCGGACCGGCGGATGCCTCCCGGAACACATCATTCACCTCGTCCACCGAAGTGTCGCGGGAGACGACCGCGGTCAGGTCCACGAGGGAGACATCGGGGGTCGGAACGCGGATCGCCATCCCGTCCAACTTCCCTTTCACTTCGGGAAGGACCAGCGAAGTCGCACGCGCCGCCCCCGTGGTCGTCGGAATCATGGACATCGCGGCCGCGCGCGCGCGGCGAAGGTCCTTGTGGGGCGTGTCGAGGATGGCCTGGTCGTTCGTGTAAGAGTGGATGGTCGTCATAAGGCCGCGCTCGAAGCCGAGGCCGTCCACGAGGACTTTCACCACCGGCGCGAGGCAGTTCGTCGTGCACGACGCGTTCGAGATGATGTCGTGCCGCTCGGGATCGTATTTCCCTTCATTCACTCCGAGGACGATCGTGATGTCCTCTTCTTTCGCCGGAGCGGAGATGAGGACTTTTCGCGCACCCGCTTCGAGGTGCTTCGCCGCGTCGTTCCGCTTCGTAAAGCGCCCCGTCGCCTCGACGACGACATCCACACCGAGGTCGCCCCAAGGAAGCTTCGCGGGGTCTTTTTCCGCGAAGACCAGGATTTCCTTTCCGTCCACCCGAATCCCCTTCCCGGTCGGCTCGACCGATCCGGGATAGGTCCGGTGGACCGAGTCGTACTTGAAGAGGTGGGCCAGCGTGGCGTTGTCCGTGAGGTCGTTCACCGCGACGAAGTCGAGATCGTCGCTCCCTTCGCCGAGGGACGACCTGAGGACGAGCCGGCCGATTCGTCCGAACCCGTTGATGGCCACGCGAATGGACATCCGATTGTCTCCTTCCGCCGCGCCCCGCGCGTCCGAAGCCGGGTCGGGCGGGCGCGTGATTTCGAAGTTCAGCCCGGAAGCGCCCGGGCAAAGGTGAGAAGAGTGACGCTTCGCGCGCCCCCGGCGCCCAGCGTCTCCGCCGCGGCTACGGCAGTCGCGCCCGTCGTGAGGACGTCGTCCACGAGGAGGATGTCCCGGCCCCGGATTTCCGCGGCCGACGAGTCCCGCAGGAGAAACGCTCCCTTGACGTTAGCCCGGCGTTCGTCGGGGTGCAAGGCGACCTGGCTCTCTCCACCTTCCATGCGGGAGAGGGCTTCCAGGAGGATTCCCCCGGTCGCCCGAGCGACTGTCGCGGCCAGGACGCCGGCCTGATTGTACCCGCGATCACGGAGCCGCCGGAGCGTGGTCGGCACGGGAACGATGGGGACCCCAGCGAGGTCGGGCAGACCAGGGAGCGGCACGTGCGCCATGCGTCTCGCGAGCTCCTCTCCCAACTCGGGCCACCCCCCGTACTTGAGGGCGTGGACCAGGGCGTCCGCCGGATCGACGAGCAGGGCGACCGAACGCGCCGACCTGAGAATGGGGGGCCAATCCCGACACTCGGTGCAGGGGCGATCCTCCGGCAGTCCGGTGCCCCGCGGCGCGGCGCACCGGGGGCATTGCGGGTGGGGAGGTGCCCGCAGACGGGTCAGGCACCGCGGACAGATCCGGGGCCTTTCGCGGCCCCCGCCGCTGGAATCCCGCGGCCCCGGCGCGGCCGCCAGCGTGTTTCGACACCCCGCGCAGGCCGGCGGGAGGAGGAAGTCGAGGAGAGGTTCTCCCCACTCGGCGAGGACTCCCAAGGTCAACCGCCCGCAGCCCCGGCGCCGGCGGTCCTGGACCCCGCCATCGCCTCCTGCATGACCTGGAGGGGAGCAGGGTGGCCCCACCAGAGCCGGAATGCTTCCGCCCCTTGCCTCACAAGCATCTCTCCACCGTCCGCGGCGGGGATTCCGAGCGTGCGGGCGAATCGAACGAGCGGCGTCTCCGCCGGACGATACACGAGATCGAGGAGGGCGCCCGGCTCCGCGACCTCCGAAAGGTCGATCGGAAGCGAATCCGAATCCCGGAGCCCGAGCGATGTCGCGTTCACGATGAGGTCGAGGGGCTCCCCCGCCATCGCACCGAGAGAGTCGAGCGCCGAAACACGGGGGTCATTCGCGACTGCGACGAGAGCCCGCGCACGATCGGGGGTGCGATTCCAGACCCACGCCTCCCCCACGCCGTCGGCGAGAAGTCCCTCGAGGGCCCCGCGCGCGGACCCGCCCGCGCCGAGAAGCAGGACCCGAAGTCCCTTCGCCGAACGCCCGATCAGCGCCTCGACCGCTCCGCGAAATCCGGCCACGTCGGTGTTCTCCCCGTGCACGAGACCGTTCTCGAGCCAGAAGGTGTTGCACGCCCCGGTACGCCGCACGAGCTCGCTCGGGTGGTCCACCGTGCGAGCCGCGATCTCCTTGTGCGGGAGGGTGATGTTTCCGGCGCCCCCGGCCCGCGCGATTCCGCGCACGAGCCCGGGGACGTCGGATTCTTCACAGCGGAGTGCGACGTACACCCCATCAACCGAGAGCGCACGGAAGGCCGCATTCTGGATTCGAGGCGACAGGGAATGGGACACGGGATTCCCGAGGAGCGCCACCAGGCGTGTGGACGCGCCAATCATGGGGCCACGAGCGGAGCGAGTTTCGTTAGCGCGTGGTCCACAAGCCCCTCGATCTCGATGAGCGTCTCTTCGTATAGGGCATCGTCTCCGCCGTGCGGATCGACGACGCCGATCCCCCGCCCCTCCGCGTCGCCGCCGACGAAGTCTGTGATGACGGAGGCGCGCTCCTCTCCTCCGTACGCACTGACGGCGAGGAGGTGCGAAGCGGACATCGTGAGGATGAGGTCTGCCCAGGCCACGAGCTCCTCGGTCACCTGCACGCTTCGGTGCGTTGAAAGGTCGAGCCCGTGCCGCGCCCCCGCCCGAAGTGACCCCTCACTCGCCGGAGCGCCCACGGTGGCTAAGACTCCGGCGGAGCGCACTTCGACTTGCCTCCACCCGAGCCGGACCAGCGCGCGTTGGGTCAGCGCCTCCGCGAGAGGACTCCGGCACGTGTTTCCCGTGCAGACGAAGAGGAGTCGAAAAGCCTCACCCGCCTCCCCTTGGTGTGAAGGTGGCCTCTTCGGGTCCGGGTGGGGCCGATCCGCGTCTTTCATCGGTCGAGTTCGGGAACGCGTCGGAAGAGCTCCGCGAAGGTCAGGGCGCCCTCCCGAAGGACGCGGGGGCGTGGAAGGGTGAAGTCCACGACGGTCGATGGGAGGGATGCCGTCAACATTCCCGCGTCCACGATCCAGAGCTCCTCCGACATTGGAAGACCCTCGAAGGCCGCCACGATCTCCCTGGCGGAGCGGGTTGGCTGGGAACCCGACCGATTCGCGCTCGTCGAGATGAGGGGACGGTCCCAGAGCGCCATGAGTGCCTCGACGAAGGGGTGCGAGCTCACCCGCACGGCGACCCCTGCTGACGCGCTGCGGATCCCCGGGGGAAAACGTGCCTCCCGGTCGAAAAGTACCATCGTGAGCGGTCCTGGCCAAAGGCCCGCGGCGGCATTTCGGGCGGCGTCGGGAAGGGCGAGACCCCACCGTTTGGGAGCATCCACGGGATCGCCCCCGCTGGGGAGAAGGACGAGAAAGGGTGCGTCTGCCGCCCGCCCCTTCAGTCGTCGAACTGCTTCGACCCCGCCCTCGGTCGCGGCCGCTCCGAGCCCGTAAGAGGTCTCCGTCGGGTACGCGAGGAGGCCGCCGCCGGCGAGGTGGTCCCCGATCCGCTCGACCTCGCTCGATTCCGCGCCTCTTCCCGCGACCGGCCAGGACCGAAGCAGAGGCTTGTTCACCTTGCCGCCGGGCCGCCCGGAGGTCATGGACCTTCCCGCCCGGGATCGCGCCGCGCGAGAAGAACTCTTGCGATCTCGAGGTCCTCCGGCACGGTAACCTTCAAGTTCCATCTCGATCCCTCCACCATCCGCACGCGGCCGCCGGCCCGCGCGAAAAGGGCAGCGTCATCGGTCGCCTCCGCACCCTCCCGTCGAGCACCCCTGTAGGCGTCGAGGAGGGGCCTCTTCGGGAATCCCTGCGGGGTTTGCGCGTGCCAAAATCCACTTCGGTCCGGAGTCCCCGTAATCCAATCGCCTTCCTCCACTTCCTCCACTTCCTTCAACGTGTCGCTCACCCGAACTCCGACGACCGCACCCACCCCTTCTCCGACCCCGCGAATGCACCGATCCACGAGGTCCCGCGTGACGAGCGGGCGAGCCGCATCATGCACCAGCACGATCTCGACCTCTTCCGGGAGCGCCTCGAGCGCAGCGAATACGGACTCGGTGCGCGTCGCCCCTCCCGCGACCACGCGGACTCGCGGCTCGAGTTCTCGAAGCCAGAGCGGGGGGGCGTCGGCGTCCTCGCGCGCGAGCGCGACGACCAAGCATGCAACGTCAGGATGCGCGAGGAAGGGGCGAAGCGCATGCAGGAGGAGCGGGGCACCGTCCAATTCGAGGAAGGGTTTCCGGGCGCCGCCCATCCGCTCCCCCGACCCCGCGGCGGGAAGGCAGACTCCGACCATGGGACGCCCTCCCCCCACGCCCGCCGTGCCCCCTCGCCCCCCCTCCCCGCTCAGAAGGGCACGTCCTCGGGCCCGCCCCGGCTTCCGCCCCCGACCGCGGCGCCCGCCTCGGGGGAATCCTCCGTCAGCTCGTCGAAGCGCGTGTAGGTGTGGTGGAAATAAAGGTCCACGGTGCCAGTGGGTCCGTTCCTCTGCTTCCCGACGATGAGCTCGGCCTTCCCGAGGATCGACTTCCCCTCATCATCGGTCGCGGACGAACTGTAGTACTCGGGGCGGTACAGGAACATGACGATATCGGCATCCTGCTCGATGGACCCGGAGTCGCGCAGGTCCGAAAGCTGGGGGCGATGCTCGGTCCTCTGCTCCGGGCCGCGCGAAAGTTGGGAGAGAGCGAGGACCGGCACCTCCAACTCCCGCGCGAGCGACTTGAGCCCGCGCGAGATCTGACTGACCTCCTGCTGGCGGCTTTCGACCCTCCCCGATCCCGCCATGAGCTGGAGGTAGTCCACGACGAGCATCCCGAGCCCGGCGTCGGCCTTGAGCCTCCGTGCCTTCGCGCGCATGTCTAGGACCGTCCCTCCGGGCGAATCGTCGATCCAGATCGGTGCGGTGTTGAGCTTCGCACCCGCCGTTCCGATTCGCTGGTAATCCGACGGGGAGAGTCGCCCGGTGCGGAGCTTCTGCGCGTCCACGCGCGCCTCCGAACAGAGGAGGCGTTGGACGAGTTGTTCCTTCGACATCTCGAGCGAAAAAATCGCGACGGGGACCTGGTGATCGATCGCCGCGTTCTGGGCGACGTTCAACACCCAGGAGGTCTTTCCCATCGAGGGGCGCCCCGCCACGATGACGAGGTCGCCCCTCTGGAACCCCGTCGTCATGTAGTCGAGCCGCGGGAATCCGGAGGGGACGCCGGTCAGGCCACCCTTGTTCGCCTGGAGCCGCTCGATGTTTTCGAAAGCATCCCAGAGCAGATCCTTGATCCAGACGAATCCACCCCGGTCGTGGCTCTCCGCGACCTGGAAGATGCGGCGCTCCGACTCGTCCACGACCTCGTCCACAGAGCGGTCTCCCGGCTCGTAGACGTCCTGGATGATCCGAGTCGAGGCGTCCACGAGGCGCCGCAGAAGCGCCTTGTCGCGGACGATTCGCGCGTGGTACTGGATGTTCGCCGCCGTGGGGACGGCGTCCAGGAGCTCGGCCAGAAACTCCATCCCGCCGGCGCGGTCGAGCTCACCCGAGCTCCGGAGGAGGTCTCCCACCGTGACGACGTCGATCGCGGTCCGACGCTCCTGGAGCTGGCGCATCACCCGGAAAAGGATGCGGTGCTGCTCGCGAAAGAACATCGAGTCGTCGAGTAGGTCCTGGACCTTCGCGATGGATTCGGCGTCGATGAGCAGCCCTCCCAGCACCGACACCTCCGCTTCCATCGAATAGGGCGGATCCCGGTCGTACCGGGGCGGTGCGCGGGGCTCGGAGGCCGGAGGAGAGGTAGTCGGGTTCACGTCGGCCGGGACGTCGGCGTCGAGTCGAGGAGTTTACAAAGGAGCTGAAAGTCGTCCCAAGTCGGGCGGATCCACCCGGAGTTCCGGAGGAGCGCCGCGGGGTGGTAAGTCACCACGACCGGGATTCCCTCGTAACTGTACACCTCCCCGCGGAGCTTTCCCAGAGGACGATCGGATCCGGAAAGGAGCTGCCCCGCGAAGGTGCCCACCGCAAGGATCGCCTCCGGCTTCACCAACTCGATCTGGCGGCGGAGGTAGGGTGCGCAGGCGTCAATCTCGTCGGGCCTCGGATTCCGGTTCTCCGGCGGCCGGCACTTGATCACGTTGCAGATATAGACCGAGGCTTCCCGCGAAAGGCCGATCGTCGCGAGGAGAAGGTCGAGGAGCTTTCCCGCCGGACCGACGAAGGGAAGCCCCGTCCGATCCTCCTGGGCCCCCGGCGCTTCGCCGACGACCATGAGGCGTCCCTCGGGATTTCCGTCGGAAAAGACGACCTGCGTCCTTCCAGGTGCGAGTCGGCACCGGGTGCAAGCGAGAGCCGCCGCCTTCAGCTCGTCATAGCCCTCCGGCACGTCGGTGCCGGTGACCGGAAGGGGCGCCCGCACACTCCCCCGGTCGCTCGGACGCGGCGTGGCGGCCGCCGACCTCCTTCGCGTCGAGGCAAGAGCCTCCTCCCGCGTCATTCCCTGGAGGACGAGCGGTCCGGCTCCGAGCTCCTCTCGTTGCCGGATGAGCCTTGCGACTTCCGCGGGATCCGGGGCACCCCGGCTCACGTCCGCGATCCTGCGCCGCGGTGCCCTTCCCTTCTGGCGATGCGCTCTCGCACTCGGTCGAGGACGCGCAGGGCCACCTCGTCCTTGGACAGAAGTGGAAGGGCCTCTTCTCCGCCCTCGCGATCGAGAATGGTCGCACGGTTGGTCGCCACCTCGAATCCGGCGCCCTCCTCCTCGGGGTCGTTTGCGACGATGAGGTCGAAGTCCTTCGCCTGGAGCTTCGCCTGTGCACGCTCGACCAGTTTGCCCGTTTCGAGGGCGAATCCGACAGCGATCGCTCCTTTTCGCCGCAGGGGGAGCGTTTCGAGCGCCACGTCCGGGTTTTCGGCGAGGGAGATCGTGGGAGTCGGTCCCGCCTCGGACCGTTTCCACTTCTCGGCCGAGCGAGTGCTCGGCCGGAAGTCGGCGACCGCTGCGGCGAAGATCAGGACGTCCGCCGTCGGGACCGCCGCCCGCGCCTCTTCGAGCATCTCCGCGGCGCTCTCGACGCGGAGGGTCCGGACACCGGCCGGGTCGGGGAGTTGGCTCGGCCCGGACACGAGCGTGACCTGGGCCCCACGGAGCCAGGCCTCGCGCGCGAGTGCGAACCCCATCCGCCCCGAGGAACGATTCCCGACGTACCGCACCGGATCGATCGCTTCCCGCGTGGGCCCCGCCGTGACCATCACGTGACGAGCGGCGAAAAGCGGATCGTTCCCGAGGACCCGGCCGGCGAAGTCCACGATCTCCTCGGGTTCCAGCATTCTGCCCGGTCCTTCCCCTTCTCCCACGGCGAGAGCGCCCACCGCTGGACCGGCGATCCCATAACCAAGGACGTCCCGGCAGTGTGCGACGTTTCGCTGGGTCTGCGGATGGGAGTACATCCGGTCGTTCATCGCGGGAGCGAGCAGAACCGGGGCCCTTGTGGCGAGAAGGACCGAAGCGAGGAGGTCGTTCGCGCGCCCTTGTGCGGCCCGGGCGATGAGGTCCGCGGTCGCGGGGGCGACGAGAACCAGGTCGGCCTCTGCGGCAATCCGGAGATGGAGGGCGGCCCCGCTTCCGGAAAGGAGGTCGGTGTGAACCTCGCGGCCCGTCACCCCGGAGAAGCTGAGTGGCCCGACGAAGGAGCGGGCCGAGTGAGAGAGGACGGTGTCCACGGCCGCGCCCAAGCGCGTCAGGTCCCGGGCCACCTGCACTGCCTTGTACGCCGCGATCCCTCCGGTCACTCCGAGAACGACCTTCCGTCCCGCCCAGGGAGGGCGGGGACTCAGGGACCGGCTTGCCACACGACTACTCCTCGACGCGGCGCCGTCCCACGAGGCGGAACTCGATCTGCCCGGAAGTGAGGGCTCCGAGCGACCGGGTCGAAAGCTTCTCCTCTTCGCCGAGGGGCTTGAGATCGCGCGGAAGCGAGTTGAGCTCCCGGGCATATTTCGCGGCCACGAGCACGCCGAGGTATTTACTTCCGGTGTGTTCGGCCATCTGGTCGGGCGTGAAGACGATCATCGTTCGTGCGCTCCTCTTCTCGTAATTTCCACAACATTGGTTCGTGTACCCGCAACGGAGCGCCGCGCTCCGCGGTGTCGTTCAGGCGTCCGCCAGGATCCGCTCGATGTCGTCACGGATCCGTGCCACTTCTCCCTCGAGACCCAACATCCTCGAAACCCTGTGCCCTTCCGAGGTGACGATCTCCCGCACCCGCGCCACCGCGCTCTCGAGCGTCTCGTTCACCACGATATAATCGAAGCGAACGACCTCCTCCATCTCGCGATGGGCCGTCTGTAGCCGACGCCGCACTTCGGCCGGATCCTCCGTGCCCCTCCTCGTCAGCCGGCTCCGCAACACTTCTCCCGAAGGAGGAAAGACGAAGACGAGGACGGCCTCCGGAATCCGCTCCTTGATCTGCCGAGCTCCCTGGACATCGATGTCGAGGACCGGATGTTTTCCTCGGTCCCTCGCCTCTTCCACGACGCGCCGCCGCGTCCCGTAGAGGTTTCCGTGGACTTCCGCCCACTCGACGAGCTCCCCGCCTTCGGCCAGACGCAGAAATGTTTCCCGGCCCACGAACTCGTAGTCTACCCCGTCCCTCTCCCCTTTCCGCGCCGGACGTGTCGTGACCGAGATCGAGAAGACGAAATCCACCGAGCCCTCGACGAGGGCGTGCGCGATCGTGGTCTTCCCGGTTCCACTCGGGGCCGCCAGCACCAGCGGCGCCGGCCGTGCCGGGAGACCCGTCGTCACTCCACGTTCTCCAGTTGCTCTCTGAGCCGCTCGATCTCCTCCTTCAGCACGACCACCCGCTCCGCGATCTCCGCGTCGTTCGCCTTGGAGCCCATCGTGTTCGCCTCGCGGAGAATCTCCTGCGCGATGAACCCGAGCCTCTTCCCGATCCCGGCGGGGTCTCCCGTCCGGATCGTATCGCGAAACATCGCGAGGTGAGCCCGAAAGCGGACGATCTCCTCGTGGATGTCCCAGCGCTCGGCGAGATGCGCGACCTCACGAGCGATTCTCTCTTCGTCCACCTGTAGGTCGGCCCCGAGAAGCTCCTGAATCGCCCCGCGCAGGCGATCGCGCTCCGTGACGAGGCGCGTCGGTGCCCGCTCCGCAATGCGCACGACCACACCCTCCATCGCGTCGAGGCGCGCCTCGAGATCCTCCGCGAGACGAGCACCCTCCGCTTCCCGCATTTCCGCGGCCCGCGCCGCTGCCTCGGAAAGTGCCGCCACGAGCTCCGCCTCGGCGACTTCTTCGACGGCGTCTATTCCCTCCGCCTCCCGAAAGACGTCCCGGAACCAGGGAAGGAGTCCGACTTCGATCCGACCCTCCAGCCCAAGTTCCTCCTGCAGGCCGCGAAGCGCCTGCACATAACCGCGCGCCCGCTCCACGTCCACCGCGACCGCCACCCCGCTCGACCCCGGCCGCTCCAGCCCGATGCTCACGTTCACGTGTCCGCGCACGAAACGGTCCCGAAGAGCCCGCTCGAGCGCGGCCTGGTGGCGCTCCATCCCTGGAGGCGTTCGGAACTGAACGTTCAGGAACCGGTGGTTCACGGAGCGGACCTGGACCGAGAGCCTGGTGCCCGAAAGGTCCCGTTCCGACTCCCCAAAGCCGGTCATGCTGCGAAGAGGCGCCCGGCGCATAGAAAAGGAAAGCTAACCGGGCCGACCCTTCAGTTCCACAAGGTCCATCGGACTCCGTAAAGCGCCCGGGTGGGGGGGAGGAGCCGGCCCGGGAAGTCCTGGTTGCTCTCCCGCAGGGTGAAGTTGTCCCAGAGGACGAAGATGCGGGCGGAGGCGATCCGGATCTGCAGCCGGCCGAACCAGCTCTGGGCGAAGGGGACTTCGGCGAGGATCCCGGGAGGCCCGGCCTCCTCGAAGGGAACGAACATCGGGTCTCGCCCCCGCACCCCCACGTCCAGCCAGACCTCGAGGTTTTCCGACTCGAGGAAGACGTCGTGGAAGCGAAGCCGACCTTCGTAGATTCGCCGCGGGAGGTACCGCCAGCTTTCCGTGTCGTCCCAGATCTGTACGCTCCCGGCAAGCGCGAGCCCGTCGAGGAGGGGGGTGAGGGGGAGCTCTCCCGCGACCTCGAATCCGGTCCGCTCTCCGCCGGCAAGGACGAGTCCCTCCCGGTCCGCTTCCGTCCCCATCGGGTGGAGCGAGTCCGCCTCGATCCGCATGGCCGCCCCTCCGAGGAAGATCCCGTTCCATCGGAACTCGGCGCCCCCGCGGACCCCTCGCCATTCGGTAAAGGAGAGCGGCGACGGTGCCACCGGCGGTTCTTCTCCGACCGGGTTGTCCTCCATCGGATCTTCCTCCCCGGGCATCTCCTCGAGCTCCGGGGGCATCCAGCGGGGAATCCCCCGACGCCCGTCCTCCACTTCGCCGAAAAATGAAAACCCCAGGAGGGGCTCCGTCCAGCCACGGGCGTGCGTTGTCGTCGCCGCCTCGTCGTCCCGCCAACTCTCCCGATCGAACGAAACCTCCGCGCCCACCCAGCCCGGGATCCGCCCGCCGAGCCGTCCGGAGAGGCCGTTCGCGATCCACCCGTGTCCCCACCCGGCGAAGCCTCCCGCCTCTCCCCACCACCACTCGCGCTCCACCGCGACACGAAGTCCGGCCTGCGTCCGCGGGTCCTCGTTCACCTCCGGAACCTCGGGAGGTGTCGCGCCCCGACCGTAGTCCGCACCCAGAGAGGAGCGTTGTGCGAATGCAGCCAGGACCAGTCCTGGAGAGGGCTCGAAGCGCCCATGCAGGGCCAGGTCTGTCCGGTTGACACCCCGCGGAGACCAGAGCGCCTCGGGACGGCGGGAAGTCATCCGTCTGAGCTCCCAGGCGAGTCCTCCCCTTTCCCCGACGTGGATCGTGTGGCGGAGGTGGGCCCCGAAGGAGGCGCCCGGCTCCAGCGCCTGTGGTCCCTCCGTATCCACACGGTCGAGACTGATCATCACGCTCCCCCCGAGGGCGTCCGGGTGCGCGAAGGTCCCTCGGAAGAGGTTCGTGTTCAGGTCTCCCGTCCCGACCTCGAGCAAGGAGTACGGACGCGGATCCGAAAGGTGAAGGGGATAGAGCTCGATCCTGAGCTCTCCCGGTCTCCGTTCCACCCGCACCCGGTCGATCCCTCCGAGCCCCATCCTCGAGAGGTCCACGATGCCGCCCTGGAGAGGAGGGAGCTCGATTCCGTCGAGGAAGACGCGGAGGCGTCCCCCGCCCACGCCGAACGCCGTCGCGGACGAAGGCTGGCCGAAGTCTCCCCCGCGGAGCGCGATCACACCGGTGATCTCTTCGAGGAGCTCGAGGAGGGTGAGAGCCCGCGTGGATTGGAGCCCTTCCCGGTCCCACTCCCAGATCCCGGTGCTCCACCCGGCGGGGGCGAGGCTCCCGGCGAAAGGAAGATTTCTGACCTCGAGGACCTCGTCGGCGGCGAGGGAGTCCGGTGGAGCGGCGGCCGGAGGGACGGGTTCCTGCGCAGCCGCACCTCGCGCCGCCATGGTAGCCAGGAGAAGGGCCGCCGGGAGGAACGCGCCTAGGACTCGGTGGATTCGGGAGAGCACCTGCCTCACCCCGCCCGCGCGTGTAACCACTCTAGGAGGAGCCGGGTGGGACGCCCGAACCCGCCCTTCCGGTGGTAAGGAGCGTGAACGTCCCCGTACGCGGTGCCGGCGATGTCGAGGTGCGCCCACGGTGTCTCCCCCACGAACTCGGCGAGAAACCAGGCAGCCGTAATCGTGCCAGCAGCCCGCCCGCCGACGTTTTTCAGGTCCGCGACGGTGCTCTCGAGCTGCTTTCGATACTCCTTCCAGAGGGGAAGGGGCCAGCACCGCTCTCCGGCCCGCGCTCCAGCCTCCCTGAGCTCCGCGATGACGCCCTCGTCGTTGCCGAGAACCGCGGAAGCGTGGTTTCCGAGGGCGATGAGGCAGGCTCCCGTCAATGTCGCGCAGTCCACGACGACTTTCGGCGCGTAGTGCTCGATCACGTACGAAAGAGCGTCGGCGAGGACGAGCCGTCCTTCCGCGTCCGTATTGATGATTTCGATCGTCTTTCCGCTGCGGGCGCGCACGATGTCGCCCGGTTTGGTGGCCCTTCCCGAGAGGAGGTTCTCCGCCGACGGCACGACCGCGACGACGTTCAGCGGAAGCCGGAGCGCGCCGATCGCCTGCATCGCGCCGAGAACGGCCGCGGCGCCGGACATGTCGAACTTCATTTCCTCCATCCCGAGTCCGGGCTTGATGGAGATTCCGCCGGAATCGAAGGTGATCCCCTTCCCCACCAGCGCGAGCGGCGGGTCCCCCTTTTCCCCGCCGTGGTGCTCCAGAACGATCAGCCTCGGCTCTTCTTCCGAGCCGGCGGAGACCGCGAGGAGCGCCCTCATCCCTTCGTCTTCCAGCTCTTTTTTTCCCAGCACATGCGAGGTGAACCCGTATTCGCGCGCGACGCCGAGGGCCACTTCCGCGAGGTGCGACGGCGTGGCGACGTTTCCCGGACGGTTCTGGAGGAGGCGCGCCAGATTTTCTCCCTCCGCGAACGCCACTCCGATGCTCAGGGCCCGCTCCGACCCCTTGCGCTCGGCAGATGTGGAGAGGACAAGCGCGTCCACGAGGGGGTGGCGGGGGTCCTCCGAGACCGGATCCTCCTCCCCGAGACCGGAGCGGAGTTCTCGGTAGTCCCACGCCGCGAGAATCCCACCCTCGGCGGCCACCTGCACGGCGAGCACGGGTCTCGCCGGCAGCTCCGAGGGAAGGTGGAGGACGAGGCTCGTCAGCGACCTGGACTCCGCCCCCCGAACGGCCCGCCCCGCGAGCTGGCGCACCCCTTCGGCATCCAACTCGTCCCGCTCACCGACGCCCACGAAGAGAAAGCGCCCGGGCCCGCCCTGCGCGGATTCCGCGCCGTAAAAAAGAAGGGAGTCGCCCGGGTCGCCACGGAAGTCGCCCGCGCCGCGCGCACGGGAGAACGCCCCCCCGAGTCGCCGATCCGCCGCGGCAGCCGCGCCCGTGAGCGCGTGTTCGCCCTTAAAAACGGGGAGGACGAGGAGCGGGGTCTCGAGACCGAGAGGTTCGTCGAAGTTGAGTGTCACCCGCATGAAATCCGCCCCATCCCAGTTTGGCTCGCCTCTTCGTAACGCCGCATCGCCGCACGCGGGCGCACGCGGGAGAATCCCCGCGGCGCGAGGGCAAGCACCTTACATGTGCCGGACTGTCGCCTCGCCGAATCCGAAGGTCCCGACCTTCGTCGCGCCCTTCATCTGGCGCTCGAGGTCGTAGGTGACGGTCTTCGCCTTCACCGCGCCCTCGAGTCCCTTGTTGATGAGCCGTGCCGCTTCATCCCACGCCATGTGCTCGAGCATCATGACCGCCGAGAGGATGACGGATCCTGGATTGACCATATCCTTCCCCGCGTATTTCGGTGCGGTTCCGTGTGTGGCTTCGAAAACCGCGACCTCGTCCCCGACGTTCGCCCCCGGCGCCATCCCAAGCCCACCGACCTGAGCCGCGCACGCATCGGAGAGATAGTCGCCATTCAGGTTTGGAGTCACGAGCACGTCGTACTCGTCGGGGCGGAGCAAAACCTGCTGGAACATCGCGTCCGCGATCCGGTCGCCGATGACGACGCGGCCCGCCGGATCCTCTCCGCTCCACACCGCGGACTCTGGAACGGTCCGGTCCGAAAATTCCTCGCGGGCAACTTCGTATCCCCAGTCCGAGAAGGCCCCCTCGGTGAACTTCATGATGTTCCCCTTGTGGACGAGGGTCAGCCGTGGGCGCTTGCGATCGAGTGCGTACCGGATCGCGGCGGCAACGTGACGCTTCGTCCCGAAGGGGGAGATCGGCTTGATCCCGATCCCGCTCCCTTCGCGGATCTGGGCACCCATCTCGTGGACGAGGAAGCGCCGCACTTTTTCGGCCTCGGCACTCCCCGATTCCCACTCGATCCCGGCGTACACGTCTTCCGTATTTTCCCGAAAGATCACGACATCGAGCTTGCCCGGTTCCTTCATCGGAGAGGGAACGCCCTCGATCCATCGCACCGGGCGGATGCAGGAGTAGAGGTCGAGGACTTTTCGCAGGGTGACGTTGAGGGAGCGAATCCCCCCACCCACCGGGGTCGTCAGGGGTCCCTTGATCCCGACCTTGAAGTCGCGGAGCGCCTGGAAGGTCTCCTCGGGAAGCCATTCCCCCGTCTTCCCCAACGCCTTCTCGCCCGCATAGATCTCCATCCATGCGATCTGTCGCTCTCCGCCATACGCCTTTTCCACGGCCGCGTCCACGACGTGGCGGGTCGCCCGCCAGATGTCCGCACCGATCCCGTCTCCTTCGATGAAGGGGAGGATGGGCCGGTCCGGAACGCGGATCTTCCCGCCCTCGATGGTGATGGGATCGCCCGAGTCGGGGACGCGGGCGTGTTCGTAGTCGCTCATCTTCCTGTGTTCCGTGAGAGTGCGGAGAGCGCGGGGGCGGGGGAGGCGCCCGCACGGAGAAAGCCACCGAACTTAGTCGGGCGCGGACCGGAGGGGCAAGGCGGATCCCGAGCCCTCCGGCACCCCCGTGCGGGGCCAGGGTATCGCACGACGCGAGGGCGCGAAAAGCGGCGCTCCCCACCGACCTGGCACGCACCGCGATCCGACGGAAGAGAGCCCGCGAGATGCATTCGAACCGACCCCGGCGCACCGTCCTCGTCACCGGAGGGGCGGGACACCTCGGCCGCTACGTCGTGCGGCGCTTTCTCGCGGAGGGGACCAGTGTCCATGTCCCCCTCTTCGAAGGCGAGGACGAAACCGCCTTAGCGCAATTTCTCGGCGATCGACTTGACGCCGTGCGCCTCCACCGGGAGGTGAACCTCGCGGATCCGGAGGGAGCGGACCGGGTTGTCGCCGCGCTTCGGGAGGACGAAGGGTCCGGCCCCGACGTCCTCCTGAATCTCGCGGGAGGCTTCGCGTCGAGTCCGATCGAGGACACCGAGCCCGCAGGCTGGCAGAGGATGTGGGAGATCAACGCGAGCTCGGCATTCCTCACCTCCCGCGCCGTCTTCCCAGGGATGAAAAATGCCGGCTGGGGCCGAATCGTGAACGTCTCCGCATTCCCGGCGATCGACCGCGGAAAGTCCGGGCTCTCCGCTTACGGAGCCGCCAAAGCCGCTGTTTTGAACCTCACCCAGACCCTTGCAAGAGAAGGGCTCGGGCACGGGATCACGGTGAACGCGGTCCTCCCTTCGATCATCGACACTCCCCCGAACCGATCCTCGATGCCGGATGCGGACCGCTCGACCTGGCTTCCGCCCGAGGAGATCGCATCCGTCCTTGCATTCCTGGCCTCGGACGAGGCGCGCATCGTGAACGGCGCGGCGATCACACTCACGTTGGGTTGAGGCGAGCGAGACTCTTTCGCTGGACTTCGGCCATGGGATGGTTGAGATTAGTTCTCAACTAACGGACCAGGGCTGACATGATCTCGTTCCGCGGCCAAACCTTCGATGCCCCCTCGAGCGCCTTGCTCGGATTCGTCTTGGCGCTCACTCTCGCCGTCTCCGGCTGCGCGGGCGACGGATCCGAGGTCGTGAACGTCTATACGCATCGCCACTACGATACGGATCAGACCCTCTTCGACCGCTTCACGGAAGTCACGGGGATTCGGGTCCAGGTCGTCACGGCGTCCGCCGACGAGCTCATCGCCCGGCTCGAGAGGGAGGGAGAGGCATCGCCCGCGGACGTCCTGATCACCGTGGACGCCGGACGGCTCTACCGCGCGAAGGAGCTCGGCCTCCTCCAGCCCGTTTCCTCTGAAGTCCTCGAGGCCGAGATTCCGGCCCACCTGCGGGACGCCGAAGGGTACTGGTTCGGTCTCACGCAACGGGCCCGCATCCTCGCGTACGCACGAGACCGCGTGGATCCGTCCGAGCTCTCCACCTATGAGACGCTCGCCGAGCCGCAGTGGGCGGGACGCGTCCTCACCCGCAGCTCGGAGAACATTTACAACGTCTCTCTCCTCGCCTCGATCATCGCCGCGAGCGGAGTGGATGCCGCGGAGGCCTGGGCGCGCGGCATCGTCGCGAATCTGGCCCGACCCCCGCAGGGGAACGACACCGATCAGATCCTCGACGTGGCGGCCGGAGTCGGCGACGTCGCGCTCGTGAACACCTATTACGTCGGTCGCCTCCTCCACGACGAGGATCCCGCCTCCCGGGAGCTGGCGGAGCAGGTGGGCGTCTTTTTCCCGAATCAGTTCGGACGAGGCACACATATCAACGTCAGCGGCGCGGGAGTCACCGCCCACGCGCCGAATCCGGCGAACGCAATTCTCCTTCTCGAGTTTTTCGTGGGCGAGGAGGCGCAGAGGGCCTTCGCGGAGGCGAACTTCGAGTATCCTGTCCGCCCGGGAATCCCCTGGGCCGAGACACTCGCCGACTGGGGGCCGTACCGCGCGGACACCCTTTCCCTCGATCGCCTGGGTGAGCTGAACGCGGAGGCCGTCCAGATCTTCGATCGGGCGGGATGGCGGTAGAGTCCCTCGAAGAACGACGCGCGCGCGGGCCCGACCTTCCCAGGCGGAGTCGCAACCGACCTGCCCTTCGGGTCTCGTTGACTCCCTGGACGATCGCGACGCTTCTCACGGTCGCTCTCGTCCTCCTCCCGCTCGTTTCGATCTTCCTCGGAGTCCTGGGCGAGTCGAGCGATACTTGGCGCCACCTCGCCTCGACCGTCCTCGCGGATTATGTCCGGAACTCCGCCCTCCTCGTCGTCGGCGTCGCACTGATGACCGTGGTCATCGGCGTCGGCACCGCCTGGCTCGTCACGACGTGCGCATTTCCGGGTCGGCGCCTCTTCGAGTGGGCGTTGATCCTCCCTCTCGCCATCCCGACGTACATCATGGCTTACACGTACGCGGGAATTCTCTCGCATACGGGGCCGATCCAGGGCACCCTCCAACTGGTCCTCGACCCCTCCTCTACCGCGGGAATCCGGACGAGGCTCATGACCCTCCCCGGGGTCGGCCTGATCCTGGCGCTCGCGCTTTACCCCTATGTGTACCTCATCACGCGGACCTCCTTCCTGAAGCAGTCGGGGGGAATCCTCGAGACTTCACGAATTCTCGGGCGGTCCTCCTGGGCCACCTTTTCACGGGTGGCGCTCCCGATGGCGCGCCCGGCGATTGTGGCCGGAGTCACGCTCGTCCTCATGGAGGTGCTCAACGAGTACGGAGCGGTGCGCTACTTCGGGGTGACGACGTTCACGACGGGGATCTTCCGCGCATGGTTCGCCCTCGGGGATCCGCCGGCGGCTCTCCGGCTCGCCGCCCTCCTCCTGATTTTCGTCTTTGCGCTGATCCTCGTGGAGCGCTGGCAGCGTGGACGAGCTCGCTTCGACGACGTCACCGGGCGGGCGCGGCCGGTCGCGCGCTTCGGCCTCCGGGGATGGAGAGGGTGGGGGGCGACCGCGGCGTGCGCGATTCCCGTCGCCTTCGGGTTCGCTTTTCCAGTACTCCAGCTCACGGCGTGGGCGGCACGGTCCGCGCCCGGCTACGTGGACGATCGGTTCCTTCGCCTGACGCTGAACTCCTTCGTGCTCGCGATCGGCGCATCGGGAATCACCATCGTCGCCGCGCTCCTCATCGTCTATTCCGTCCGGCTCGCGCCGACGCGGCTCCTCCGGCTCGCGGCCCGGACATCCTCCTTGGGTTATTCGATTCCCGGCGCCGTGATTGCCGTCGGCGTCCTCATCCCTTTCATCTGGCTGGACCGGCGCATCGCGGCGGTCGTGGCTGGGCTGGGCGGCGGCCCAACGGGGCTCCTGATCACGGGGACGGTCGGGGCGCTCCTCTTCGCTTACCTCGTGCGATTCCTCGCGGTGGCGCTGAATCCGATCGAATCGGGGTTCGAACGGAGCTGCGCGCACCTGGACGAGAGCTCCCGCTCGCTGGGCGCTTCTCCCTTTCGGACGCTGACGAGGGTGGACGTGCCCCTCCTGCGGGGCACCCTCCTGGCGGCGGCACTTCTCGTTTTCGTGGACGTCCTGAAGGAGCTTCCCCTGACTCTCATCCTTCGCCCCTTCAACTTCGACACGCTTGCGACCCGTGCGTTTCAACTCGCAATGGATGAACAGCTTGCGCGCGCTGCCCTCCCATCGCTTCTCATTATCGCGACGGGGCTTGCGCCGGTCATTCTCCTGTCGAAGCTGATCGGCCGGGGGAGAAGCTGAGCCGGCCTTAGTGTAGTGGAGCAGAAGTCCTGTGGCATTCGAGCGCCGCTGCATCCGCTCTGGGTGCGTTGCACCTCGCTCGCAATAGCTCTGCTATTCCTCGTCGGTGCGCCTTGCCAGAGCGGCGCATCAGCGCTCTCGGTGCTGAACAGGACTTCTGCTCCACCACACTAGTGCGCGAGCATTCGCCCGGTCTGGCCAGGCGATTCGGGAAGTGTGGAGGGAGGGGTCGTGGGCTCTTCGGGACTCGTGTCCTCCGTGGAGGCATCGTCGGCCCGACCCGCCAACTCCTCCCTGACCCGCTTGAGGACGTCCGAAGGATCGAAGGGACGCTGGAGCATGGGGAATCCTTCGATGGACTGGGGCTCCCCTTCCGCGTCGGGAGTCGCGCGGCGATCGAGCACGACCGCGCGCAGCTCGGGGGACTCCCTCCGCCACCTCCGGACCAGGTCGAGCCCGGAGCGTCCCCCGGCGAGCTCGCGCTCCACGATGACGAGATCGAGCCCGCCTTCGAGCCGGTGCCAGCGGCGTTCCGCCTCGGCGGCCCCGCCCGCCAATTCGGTGCGGTACCCGTTCCGGGCAAGAATCTGCTCGATGAGGCGTGCGAGCAGTGGCTCGTCTTCGAGGATGAGGACGGTCGCGGGCCCCACGGGAGTGGCCACGGCCTTCGGTGCTTCGGGGGCGGCTACGGGCGCTGTCACCACTGCCGCAGGGGCCCCGGAAATGGGGAGGAAGAGATCCACCACGGTTCCCTCGCCCGGTCGTGACCCGATCTCTAGCCATCCGCCGTGACCCTCTATGATCGCCCGCACCACCGCGAGTCCGAGTCCACGGCGCTCTCCCTCCTCGCCCGTCAGGGAGTGGTAGGGCTCGAGGACCCACGGAAGCTGTTCCGGTGGCATCCCCTCGCCACGGTCCTCCACCCGGATCCGGACGAGCCCCGTTTCGGCCGGGGCCCCGCTCCCGCTTGCGTAAACGCGCCCCCAGGAGAGGCGCACGTCGGTTCCATCGGGCGCCGCCTCACGAGAGTTGCGCACGAGGTGTAGGAGCGCGTGCTCGAGGAGTGAGGGGTCCGCGTTCACGGGAATCGGATCGGCGCCAGGGGCGACCCGCAGGCGCACCTTGTCACCCGCTTCCTCCGCGAGAGATGCGATCATGGTGGACAGCACCACATTGAGCTCGACCCGATCGGCGCTTCCGACCCCTCTCCGAAGGTGGACCAGGAAGTCTTTCAGGGCGGACTCGACCCGATGCGCCGCTTCTTTCGCCTGCATCAAGATGTCGAGCTCGCCTTCGCGTCCGGCAAGAGAGTCCTCGAGAAGGCGAAAGCTTCCCCGCTGGACCTCCAGAATCCGGAGGAGCTCAGGAACGGATTCACTGGCGAGGAGCGCGGCGCTCTCGAGCCGCGAAAGTCGTCGAGGCTCGGACCGCCGGTCGGGCCCCACATTACCGCGCGGGGCCGCCTCGCCTGTCTCGGCCGGAGCGGGATCGCGGGTCGTCCCCGCTCGCGCGAGCTCCGGGGCTTGCACGATTTTTTCCGCTTCGTGGGTCGGGACTTCGTGCCACGCGGGTTCGGGCCCCTCGGGTTCGGCCCGAACGTTTCGGGGGAGCTGGGGCCCTTCGGGTTCGATCGCGTGGAGACGTAAGCTGTCGGTGGCGTGAGAAGCGAGCCCGGTGGTCGAGACCGAGGACGACACGCCCTCGGGCATCGGAGCCTCCGTCCGCATGCGCTGCGGCGGCGCAGGCGCTCCGGAGGCGATCTCTGTCGCGGAAGGCTCACCAAGGTCGGCCGGCCGGCTTGGCCCGGCGGACCGCTCGACGCGGACGGGCCTTTCCGGTTCCCTCATCGCGGCTCCGATCTGACCGGCGAGAGATACGGCGAGCTCCCGCGCATGAGGCGTCCACCGTCGGGGACCTCGGTCCTCCTCGAAGGTCACGAATCCGACGAGCTCCTCCTGGACGCGTAGGGGCTCGGCGATGAAGGCGCGAATGCCTTCTTCGGCGATCCAACCGCGAAGGGCTTCCGGTCCATTGCGGGGGGAGTCTTCGGAGGTGAGTGTGCCCTCTTCCCGAAGGGACTCGCCAAAGGCCCGCGCCACCTCGTCGGGCTGAACGCCCGGCCTGGAGATCGTCCCCTCACGGCGATGGTGCCGCAGAAGACAGCGGAGCGCTCCCTCGGCTCCACTTTGGGTCCAGACCGCCACCCGGTCCACGCGAAGGATGCGCGCCGCTTCCTTTGCGATCTCTTCGATGTGGTCCACTCCGTCCCCGTTTCCTCGTTCGGCAGGAGGAGGAGGGGCCATCGCCTCTTCGGATGCCGGGGCGACGGACGGTACGCCTAAACGACGCGGTGTAGGCTCCGTCCTCCTGGGCGCCCCCACCCCGCTCAACCCCTCCACGAAGACCGGGGCCATCGGCCCGGCCATCGCACCCGCGCTCCACCCTCGGTTCATCACCGGAATCGGTCGCCTGAAATTCTTGGGATTCAACCGCCTCGTGCGCTCTCCACATCGAATAGGGAGCAAGTTCCGTACCCGCCTCGGACGGTTTCGAATCCCCGAAGCTATGCACGTTCGGGGAAGGTGAACAAGGATCACCCTTGACCCGGGAACTGACCGGGGTCAATCTAATCTCATGGCGACTCGCTCTTCCCCACACCGCGCGCGCGACAAGCCCCGGGAGATTCGGGAGCGCCTCCTCCAGATTTCCCTCCGCCACTTCCGGCAGCGGGGCTTCGACGCGGTTCCGGTGGCCGAGATCACGCGTGAAGCGGGGATCGCCAAGGGGAGTTTTTTCAATCACTTCCCGACGAAGGACCATGTGCTGACGGAAGTTATCAGCAGAATGGTGGATCGAAGCATCGAGGAGGTGGGAGAACGGCGGCTCGCGGGCGGGGAAGCCGTTCTCGCCTTCGCTCTCGGCCTTTCGGGCCAGGTGACACGGGACCGAAACCTGGCCCTCGCCCTCGTTCCGCGCCTCTTCATGCTCCCTCCCACCGATCCCGAGGAGCTCACCCAGGAGGAGAGGATCCGGCAATGGATCCAGGAGCGGCTCGGGGAGGCGCTCCCGCTGCGGGTCCCCCTGCACCAGATCGACTATGGGGCGCTCGCCTCGGTCGTGACCTGGACCCTTCGAGGAACGCTCGAGGACTGGGTGCGCGGGGAAGCCCGCGGGAAGGGGCTCCGGAGTACGCTCGAGGCCCAGCTCGCCTTCCTCCTCGAATCCGCCGGCTTCCCGGTCGTTTCTTCTTCGGATTGAGTGATCCTGAGGGGCTGAGCCACCTCTGATGCGCCGGGGCACTCCCCGGCTCGACGCTCCTTCCCGATTTTCCTTGTCGCCCCTCCATCTTCGGTTTATATTCGGTTTTCGGCCTATCTTCGGTTTCCCCTGGCTCCACCCCGCGCTCCCGGTCCATGCTCCCCCCTCCATCTTCCCGCGCCTCCTCCCTCACCTCCGTCTGCCTCTGGCTTCCGACCTTCGAGCTTCGCCTGGAATTGGTCCGCACCCCGGAGCTGGATGCGACTTCGGTGGCGCTCCTCGCCCCCGGGAGCTCCGGGGGACGGGGAGAGATCCGGCAGCTCTCGGAGCGGGCGGCCGAGGCGGGAGCCCGCGCCGGGATGCGGGTCTCGCAGGCCATCTCCCTCTGTCCTTCCCTCACCCTCCTCGAACCCGATCCGGCCCACTACCAGGCCGCCACACAGGGGATCCTGGAGATTCTCGAAGGGGTGAGCCCGGTGGTCGAGTCCACCGAGCCGGGCGTCTTCCATGTGGGAGTGGACGGGCTCGAACGCCTCTACGGCCCTCCCCGCGTCCAGATGGACCGGATCCTCTACGCCCTCCTGGAGGTCCTTCCCCGCCCCCTCGTGGCCGCGATCCGGATGGGGCGAGCCCCGGGGTGTTTCGGGGCTCGGGTCGCCGCCGCCGCCGCCCGCACGGGGGCCCCGGTCCTTGTGGAAGAGGGGTCTCTCGCTTCCTTCCTCGCTCCCTCTCCGATTTCCGTTCTCCCCGTCCCCGAAGAGATGCTGGAGCGACTGAAGCGGCTGGACGTCCGGACTCTCGGAGAGTTGGGAGAGCTCCCCCTTTCGGCGCTTCTGCGCCACTTCGGACCCCCCGGGAGAGAGGCCCGGGAGCTGGCCCGGGGAGAACGGCTCGACCCGGTGCGTCCGGTTCACCGCCCCCGGCCGATCCGGGTCTCCCTCGACTTCCCCGCCCCGGTGGGAGATCGAGAGGCGCTCCACCGGGGCGTGGATCGGCTCCTGGAGAGGGGGCTCGCCCGGCCGGAGCGGAAGGACCGGAGCGTCCGGGGAATCCGGGCGGGAGGAATTCTCGAAGGAGGTGGCTCCTGGGAGGTGTCGGCGACGCTCCGCGAGCCCGCGGCGAAGCGGGAGGCGCTCGCCTTCCCTCTTCGTCAGCGCATCCTCCTCTCCCCTCCCCCCCGCGCGGTGGAGACCCTTTTCGTGGAGTTCTTCGACTTCGGGACTCCGGTCCTCCAGCGCGACCTCTTCCGGCGCCAGGAAGAGGGTGGGAGGGCCACGCGGGACTCCCCCCTCACGGCGGGCGGAATTTCCCAAACGCTGAGGGAAGCGGTACGGGAGCTCACCTTGAAGCTCGGGCACTCGCCCCTCTATCGGGTGGTCGAGGTGGACCCCTGGTCCCGGATCCCGGAGCGGCGTCACGCCCTCCTGGAGATCGAGCCGTAGTGTCTCCTCGCGCGAAGCCTCTTCCATGGAGTCCGACGCACGCCTGAAGCCGCTCGACGCCCCCTTCCCCGTTCGGGTGCGGACGGACCGTGAAGGACGGCCCGTCGAAATTTTGCGAGGCACGCGGGAGGGCCGAGGGGTCCGGGGCTCGGTGCGAGCCGGAAGGGTCGTGGCGATCCGCGAGATCTGGCGGATCGACGACGAATGGTGGAGACGCCCGATCGCGCGCCTCTACCACGAAGTGGTCCTCGAAAACGGGAGGATCCTGACCCTCTATCTCGATCTCATCGAGGGAGGATGGTGGGTGCAGTGAGGAAACGTCCCTTGCAGCACCGAGGGCGCGGATGGAAGCTGGATTGCTAGGCGCGACGAGGAGTCGTAGCAACGCTACAGCGACGATGAGCAACGACGCAGGACGGCTTCCAGTCGCGGCCGAGCCGAGCGACCGGTCCGGTTCTCGAAGACCCGCACGGTCCCCGCGAGACAACGGCGCATCGCGCCGGTAATGCCAAGGGACTTCGGAGGCGAACCACTAGAGACGCCCGCCGGGGCCGTGACCCTCCTCAGCTCAGGTGGATCTCCTCGGCGGCACGGAGCCCTGAGGACAGGGCCCCCTGCATCCAACCCCGGTCGTCGGACGTGTGCTCCCCGGAAAAGTGCATCCTCCCCTCGGGCTGGCGAATTGCGGTCCCGTAGGCGGCGAGCTGAGCACCTGTGGGGGCCGCCCAGGCACGGCCGGACCATGGGTCCTCCTGCCAGGAGTGGACGGTCGAGGCTTCAGCATCTGCGTTCACTCCCGGAAAGATCCCCTCCCAATGGTCGAGGACGGCTTGCACCTTTTCCGGCCCGACCAGTGCATCGATCTCCAGCGCGCGCGCCCCCCGAACGTACGAAAGGAGCACGCCGCGCCCCCCGGCCAGATCCCAGGTGGGATGCCAGAGCTCCTCCGGCCAGTCCGTGGTGGCCCACCCGTTTAATCCTTCGCCTTCCCAGAAGCGAGAGGAGAACTGCACGAACACGCGCGTCGACGGCATATACTGGAATCCACCATCGGCGGCGGCACCCTTCGCCGACGAGAGCTCGGGAAGGAATTGAATGCGGTGCAGGACCGGAAGGGGCACCGTGCATAACACCCGGTCGGCCTCAAGCTCCTCACCACCGTCGCCGCTCACAACCACTTCCGAGCCGCGCTGTTCGATCCGGATCACCGGAAAGGAAAGCCGGATCCGGGATCCGAGCGACCCGGAGAATGCCAGCGGAAGTCGCTCCGTCCCGCCGCGGATTTTGACGTACGACGGCCGTGAAGAGAGGAAGTCGTCCGGCGACACGATCGAACGCATCCCCTGCGCATAGTCCACGAAGCTCCCGGTTCCCGGGTAAAACGGATCCACCGTGAGACCGAAGTGCTCCGCATACCCCAACGTGAGGTCATGGCTCGGGGGAATCCGAGCCGCCCCCGCTTCCGCGAAGAGCCCATCCGAGAATGGGGCCCGAATCGTCAGCGCGCGCCCGCCGACCCGGTCCCGCGCCTCGAGGATCGTGACGTCGTGCCCCAACTGGTCAAGCTCGAATCCGGCCACCAGTCCCGAGAGGCCGGCCCCGATGATTACCACGCGTTTCGGAGCTTGGCCACCGGTCTCGCCGGGTCCAAAGAGGTCCCAACACCCACCCAGCCCCACTCCCCCCAGGGCAAGACCCGCTGCCCGAAGGAAGTCGCGCCGGGAATGCGACCAACGCCCTTCTCCCATCCGCGCCCCCATTTGGTCCCCGCCCCTCTTTCATGCCGGACAGCCAACGTAGAGCCCGCCCTCCTTCACGGACACCTGAACCCGCCCGGTCCCCGATGCGCGATGAGGCAGTCTCCTATGCGCGGTGAGGAAGGGTGGCGACATCTTGCTTGGGCCCCGGCCCAAGGCGAGCTTGAGGTCGAATTTACCGAGCGTGACGCCCCGGAAGGAAAAGGGCGAGCGAAATGATCTTCCTTAAGAACACGCATAACTCGGGAGGTGAGCTGTGAAGCGTTCATTCGCAGCGGTCATCGGTCTGCTCACGGGCGCGCTCCTGGCGACTGCGCCGTCGGCCGATGCCCAGGAGGTAACCCGTTACGTCCGCTACGAGGTCGGCGGAGCGGCTTCGTGGGGTGAGCTGGAGGGAGAGACGATTCATCAGCTCACCTCCGCTCCTTACTTGGAGGGGAGCCGACGCACCGGACAGACGGCGGCCATGGCATCGGTCGCGCTGCTCGCTCCCGCGGAGCCGACGCTCGTCGTCATGACGGCGCTCAACTTCCTGAGCCACCTCGGGGGCCAGCAACCTTCCGACTATCCGGGCCTCTTCCTGGTTCCGCCGCAGTCCGTGGCCGCACCCGGCTCACCGATGTTCATTTACAACGATTCGAACGCCCTCAACTACGAGGCCGAGGCCGTGATCATGATCGGTCGCCGCGCGAAAAACGTCCCTCTCGAAGATGCGCACGAATACATCTTCGGCGTCACCGCGGGGAACGACGGGAGCGAGCGGGGATGGCAACTTCGCGAAGACGAGGGCCAGTGGTCGCGCGGAAAGGGCGCGGACACCTTCAACCCGATCGGGCCGGTCCTCGTCCGCGGCGTGGACCCGAACAACGTGACGATCATCGGCCGAATGAACGGGGAGGAGCGGCAGAGGGAGAACACCTCCGACATGATCTTCAACTTCGACTATATGGTCAGCTACGTCTCGCACTTCTTCACCCTCGAGCCGGGCGACCTGATCTGGTCGGGCACCCCGGGATCCACCCAGGCGATGAGCCCCGGCGACGTTTACGAAGTCGAGATCGAAGGCGTGACCGTCCTGCGCACCCCCATCGCCGCGGCTCCGGCGCCCTGACCCAGCGGAGGAAATCCAAAGTGAATCGCAGAACGATGCTGCGGGGTGCGCTCCTCGTCGCCGCGCTGCTCGCGGCCGGCGCCCCCTCTCTCGACGCCCAAGTCACGCGGTACGTCCGCTTCCAGGACGGGATGGCCGACGCGTGGGGCGTGCTCGAAGGCGAGACGATTCAGCGGCTCAGCGCCGCACCGTACGCAGGCGGGACGCGGACAGGTCAGTCCGTCGCGCTTTCGTCCGTCGCCTTGCTCGCTCCCGCGACGCCGAAGACGACGATCGTCCTGAACGTGAATTATCCGAGTGGCGTGACCGGGCAGCCGCGCGAGCGGCCCACGCTTGTCACGATTCCGCCCCGGGCGCTCACGGGACACGGCTCTCCAATCCTTCGGCCGGTGGAGGCGGAGAATGTTCGGGCCGAGGCGACACTCGCGATCGTGATCGGGAGCATCGCTCGAAATGTCTCACCAGAACAAGCGGGGCAACATATCCTCGGCGTGGCCCCGGCGGTGGACGTCACCGCGATGGATTGGCGGACGGGCCAGTGGGCCCGCGCCAAGGGGACGGATACCTTCAAGCCGATGGGGCCCGCGGTAGTGAGCGGCGTGGACTACGACAACCTCACGATCACCGGACGGCACAACGGCACGGCCCTTCAGCCGGTCCGCACGTCGGAGATGATCTGGAGTCCGAACGAGGTGGTCAGCTACATCTCGCGGTACATGACGCTGAATCCCGGCGACGTCGTATTCGCCGGCACCGCCGGAGCGGAATTCACCGTGGCGCTCCAGCCGGGGGACAACTTCGAGGTCGAGGTATCGGGAGTCGGAACGCTCAGGAATTCTGTCGCCGCGGCTCCGCCGGTGGCCTTGACGCTTCCGCCACCCCACACGCCCTGAGGGCGGGCGCGGGATCCCTCACCGCTGGTCCGCGGTCCAGACGACGATCGCGCCGCACCGTGCCAGGTATCCCGTCGTTGAGGCCGGCCAGAGAGCCCACTTGCGCGGACCGAACATGATCTCGTCCGGGACGTCCCGCGGCGAGAGGTAGACCTCGAGCCCACGGATCGTCCCTGCAGCGACTTCGCTCCCGAGCCGGTTGAGCAGGCCAGTCCGAGGAAGCGGCGTGTTCGCCCTCCTCGTCGGGGAGGCGAGCGCCGAGCCGGCCGCGTACTGGGCCCCGATCCGAGAGGCCGGGCCCCCGGGATTGAACGAGATGATCGGCTCGATGTCGTGGTTGAGAAAGATCAGCAGGCACCCGGCGCCGGCGAGGCGCCGAAATCCACCGGTGGCCGGATCCAGCACCACCGTCGGTATGCCTCGGAGGAGGTCGGTGGCCACAACCGGCTCCCGGAGCGCGATGGCCACGAGGTCGAGGCAGATTCCACTTCCCTCCTTGCACCCTCGGGCGAACTGTTCCCGCCCTGCATCCATCCGGCGTCGCGCGACGATGGTCAGAGGAGCGAGGAGGAGCGGGGCACTACTTTTTGTTTCTCGCCCCACGCCACGCTCCCCGCAACGGGTCATTTCGTTCACCTGCGTGCCAGGACCCGAGCTCTCCCTCCCGGGTAGCCGACCCCATGGACCTTCTCTCACGCCACTGCACGTCCCTGCCCAAGGGGACGCCGCCCCTCGAGGGCGACGCACTCGACCCATACCTCGCGGCGATCTCTGATCGGTGGTCGGTCGTGGACGACCACCACATCGAGGGAAAGTTCGAGTTCGACGACTTCATGGGTGCCCTGGCTTTCGCGAACCGGGCGGGAGGTGCGGCCGAAGCCGAGGGTCACCACCCGGACATCGCGATCACCTGGGGGGCCGCCAGGGTGACGATCTGGACGCATTCGATCGGCGGACTCAGCGAGAACGACTTCATCCTCGCCGCGCGGCTCGATACCCTGGCCTGACGCCCGCGTGGATCCGCTCCGGATCGTTTTCCTCGACTCCTGGCATCCTTCCGCGCACGAGGGGTCGGGAACGGCCGTCGGGATCTCGACGCTCGGGCGGGGGCTCCGCGACCTCGGGCACCATGTGGAGGTGCTTCGGCCCCAGGCCGGCCCTCCGACCCTTCGCTCCCGGGCCGCCTTCAATCTTCGGCTCCCCTCCCTCCTGCGGGGTCGGCCGTCGGACGATCTCGTCGTCGGCTTCGACCTGGACGGTTGGCGATGGTCCGCCTCCCGTCCCGCGGCTTCCCGCTACCTGGTCTCGCTCAAAGGAGTCGCGGCGGACGAGGCCCGGTTTTCCCGGTCGGGAGCCGAGCGGCTGCTCCTCTCCACGCTTGCCGCCTTCGAGCGGCGGAACGCGGAGTCGGCGGACCGCGTCCTCGTGCCCAGCGATTATTCGGCGCGATTCATCGAAGGGAGGTACGGAATCCCGAGGGAACGGATCCGCATCGTGCCCGAGCCGATCGAAATGACGGCGTGGGACGAGTTGCGCGGATCGGCGCCCCTCCCCCCCCGCCGCCCGACCATCCTGTCGGTGGCCCGGCAGTATCCCAGAAAAGACACGGCCACCCTCCTGCGTGCCTTCCCCATGGTGCGCAGAGCCGTCCCGGCGGTCCACCTCCGGGTCATCGGCGGCGGGCCCGAGCTTCCCCGCCTCAGGGCGGTCGCGCGTGAGCTTCGGATTGAAGATGCCGTGACTTTTCAGGGTGCGATTCCAGAGGATGAGGCTGTCCACCGGAGCTACTTCGAAGCCCACGTCTTCTGCCTTCCTTCGAAGCAGGAGGGCTTCGGCATCGCCTTCTTGGAAGCGATGGCCGCAGGACTTCCGATCGTCGCCTCCCGGGCGGGCGCGGTCCCGGAAGTCGTCCCCGATGGCGGGGCCGGGCTCCTCGTTCCGGAAGGTGAACCGGGCCCGCTCGCCGAGGCGCTGATTTTCCTCCTGAGAGACGGCGCCGCCCGCGAGCGGATGGGAGCCGCCGGCATCCGGCGAGCCCGAGAGTTCGACCTCCCGAAAGTTGCGACCAATTTTCTCGAAGCCACACTCCCGGCGACAGTGGGACACGCCCGATGAAGTTGGCGATCCTCTCCGACTCGCATGGACTGCTTCGGCCGGAGCTTTTTCCCCTCCTCGAGGGCATGGATCAGATCGTCCACGCGGGCGACATCGGTCCCGCCTCCCTCCTCGTCCAGCTCGAAGCGGTCGCCCCGCTCACCGCGGTATGGGGGAACACGGACGGCTTCGACGTCCGGGGCCGCCTCCCCGAAATCGCGCGTCGCAACTGGGAAGGGCGCTCTATCGTGGTCGTGCATGGGCACCAGTTCGGCGTGCCGGCTCCGGAGGCGCTCGCCGAGGCCTACGCCGACGCATCCCTCGTCGTCTTCGGACACACGCATGTCCCGACGATCAAGCGGGTGGGAACCGTCCTCGCGGTGAATCCGGGGTGTTGCGGGGACAGGCTGAAGGGATTTCCGCCCTCGATCGTGTACGCGACGCTCACGGCGCGGGGGATCGCGACAGAGGTGGTGGAGCTCGGAAAGGAGTGAAGACGGGGCGCCAAAACGCATGAACCCCCGGAGCCAGTGTCCTGGTCCCGGGGGCCCGGAACTCGAACCGGCATCAGGGGGAATGCCGGACGAGGTCCTGATTCTTCCTACAGCGGGATCTCCACGATGTTCCCCGCGGCGGACCGATCCTACCGGACCCAGACGGTCTTCACGTTCACGAACTCGCGAATCCCGAAGGTCCCGAGCTCCCGCCCATAGCCGGAATCCTTGATCCCGCCGAAAGGGAGCCGAGGATCGGATCGCACGAAGTCGTTCACGGCCACGAATCCCGCCTCGAGCTCGGCGCCCGCGATTCGCTCTCCTCGAGCCACGTCCGAGGTGAAGACCCCTCCCCCGAGTCCGAAGTCCGAATCGTTCGCGACCCGAATGGCTTCCGCCTCGTCTCGGACCGGTACGATCGCCACGACCGGGCCGAAGAGCTCCTCCTCGTACGCGGGCATCCCGGGCCCCACCTCCGTCAGGAGTGTCGGTGGATAGAACCATCCCGGGCCCTCCGGAATCTCGCCTCCCAGGAGAAGCCGCGCTCCGGATTCCACGCTCTCCGCGACCTGTCGATGGAGCGCCCGCCGAAGGTCTTCGCGCGCCAGGGGACCCACCTGGGTCCCGGGCGTGCGCGGGTCACCGACCTTCACGCTCCGGAGCGCCTCCAGCACGCGCGCCTCGAGCTCCTCCTTCCGCGCGTCCACGACGATGAGGCGCTTCGCCGCGATGCAGCTCTGGCCGGCGTTGTTCATCCGGCTCACGACGCAGGCGCTCGCGGTTAGGTCAAGATCGGCGTCCGCGAGGATGAGATATGGATCGCTCCCGCCCAGCTCGAGGACCGTCTTCTTCAGTGCCGCTCCCGCCCTGGAGGCCACCGCCCGCCCCGCGCGTGTGCTTCCGGTGAGGGTGACGGCGCGAATCTCCCGGCGGTCGATGAGCGCTTCGGCCGCGTCGTCGTCGAGAAAGACGCCCTGAAGAAGCCCTTCCGGCGCGCCCGCCTCCTCAAAGAGACGGACGACCGCCTCCGCGCACCCCGGGACGTTCCGCGCATGTTTGAGGACGACCGCGTTTCCGGCCATCAGCGCGGGCGCCGCGAACCGGAAGACCTGCCAGAAGGGGAAGTTCCAGGGCATGATCGCGAGGACGACACCCAGCGGCTCGAAACGGATGGTGCTACTGGTCGCGTCCGTCTCGACGAGCTCGGGCGCGAGCGCCTTCGGGCCCTCCTCGGCGTAATGTTCGCAGACCCAGGCGCACTTCTCGGCTTCGGACCGTCCCTGCGGGAGCGGCTTCCCCATCTCCTCCGCCATGAGGCCGGCCCAGGCGTCAACGCGTCTCCGGACGAGTGCGGCCGCTCTCTCCAGGAGCGCGGTACGTTCGGAAAATTCCGACCTTCGCCATCTGCGAAACGCCGTATCCGCGGAAGAGAGGATGCGGGACACCGCCTCCGGCGACGTCTCGGGAATTTCCCGGAGGGTCGCTCCGGTGCTCGGGTCTATGACGGGAAACGGCATGGGAGAGGGAGAAAAAAAAACGGGCCTCCCGGGGAGCTCCCCGGGAGGCCCGTTTTCGAAGTCAGTCGTCGTCGATCACGCTCGCGAGCCTTCGCTGGGCTTCCCGCTCGGCGAGAAGCTGCTCGTAAGACGCGTCGTCGAGATACGTCATCCCGACCCAGGCGTGGGACATTTCATCCACACCGCGCTGTCCGAAAGTGACCCACTGATCGGGATCCGGATTGATAGGATTGTTGGTCGTGTTGTCGAAGACCGTCGTGAAGAGGAGGACAGTCCCCCGAGGGAGAATCGGCCGGGATTGCTCCGCGTACTGGTAGGCGAGCTGCCAAAAGTGATCGTACCGGTCTACCTTGCTCAGCATCTCCCGGCGTCCGTCCGGATAAATCGCCTCCATGGACATTTCCTTCCCCCGCATGTGCGCGTGCGGGCGGAACGAATGGAGGACGGTCGGCTGCTGAAGGACGTGGACGCCCTGGAGCGTCTGGTACCCGTGGGGCGGGATGATGATGTCCACCCCGCGCGGCCGTTCCTCGGAGCGGTCCACGAGGATCATCACTTCGCCGCGCGTCTCGCGCGTCGGAGGCGCGTCCGTGGGATAGAACCAGAGCCCCGCCTCCACGACATCGTCTTCCACCCGTACCCCGGTGGGCCAGTAGTGGAGGTCCCAGCTGATCGTGCCGCCCCCCGGAGCGATCCGCATCCCGACGTCTTCGGGAAAGATCTCCCAGGTCTTTCCGACGCCGTACCGGGCGACGCCCCGAGTGCCCTGACCCTCCTGCACGAGGTTAGCGTGGCCGTGGTGGACGACTTTCTGCCCGAGCGGAAAGGCCGGCTTGAACTCGGCGGCCATGATCCACTTCTCTTCGTCGAATCCCTCGAACGCGACGCGCGGACGCCACCACTGGTCCATCCCGTTCGCCTCGAGCGTGAAGGGATCGGAGCGGATGATGAGGTCCGGCGGCCGCCCGAGGCGCGCCTGGAGCTGCCAGGCTCCCCCCGGCACGATCGCCGCGACCGGCGGCGGGAGGTCCGCGGGGTCGCCCTCTGGAGCCCCACCGTCCACCCAGCGCGCGACGAGATCGATCTGCTCATCGGTGAGCGACGGATCGTTCTCGTACTCCTGAACGCCGACCGTCCGGTCCAGGTGCCAGGGCGGCATCTCGCGGTTCACCACGCGCTCCTTGATGACCGGAGCCCACGGGCGAACCTCGTCGAAAGTGACGAGCGACATCGGGGCCATTCCAGTCTCCTGATGGCATTGCTGGCAGGAGGCCTGGAGGATGGGGGCGATGTCCTTCGAGAAAGTCGGAATGTCGGCGGGCGGGTCGTCCGCCGACGCGGGCACAGCCGCGAAGAAGAGGGCCATAACGGCGAAGGGGACACCCATCAGGAGTCCCCTGGAGCCCCGCCGTTGACCCATGGTCTTCCCTACGCTCATGGACGCGCTCCTCGCGAATGGATTCTTCCACACACCAGTAGGGCTACTGCTCCACAGTAACTTCCAGATATCCGTTCGTCCAGCAACAATAAAAGTCGAAAGAGCCCAGACTGTTCACGGCCTGAACACGAATTACGTAAGTTCCTGGGGCACTGAAGGTTGCCATCGTGGTGCCCTTTCCGTCTGCCTCGCCCACCCGAAACTCATGCGCGCTGAAGGCGACGTCGCCCGGGCCCGTGTGTTTCGCCCAGAGGAGCCAGCTCCCCGGGAGGGGATGCTCGACCTGGACGTCGATCTGGAGCGGTACGCCCACGCGGGCCGAGACGGGGCCGACCCAAACACCGGTCCTTCCCTCCGCCGAAGGTCCGTCGGACCCGAAGCGCAGGACCGGCGCGAAATCGCCCCTCCCGGGAGAGGCGAAGTTGTCGAGTTCGTACGCGGCGCCGACGTGCCCCGGCGCGGTCAGGGGGCTCCCCCGGCTCTGGAGCGTCCAGCGGATCCGGTCCTCGTCGCCGAAGCCCTCGGGCCAGGTGATTGTAAAGACACAATAGTCGCGGCGGTAGTTTCGCGGCGGGACGGGCCGGAAATGTGTCGGCTGCACCCCGTCGAATGAAGCGGGCTCGATGAAGTTCTGCGGACCCATCGGAATCTCGAGCGATTCCTCCGTGTTCGCGTTCAGGTAACCAAAACAGAGGCGCTTCGTCCCATCCTCTTCTTCGTACCATCCTTCGTAGACCGGAACGACCGGCTGTCCTTGCTCCCTCAGGACTTGTTCGTTGAAGGGACGGTCCTGAAGCTCGATCGCTTGGGGCGCGGCCGGGACCGCGACCCCGAGCACCGCGAGGGCCAGAGCGCATTCGCGCAACGGGAAGGTCCGCCTTGCCATCTCGTGATCTCACTCCGAGTGGATTCCAATGCGGGGTGCGCGCCCGCCTCATATCGCCCAGGAAAAGATACTTCGGAGCTCGACTCGCTCGCCACCCCGTCACTCGCACGTCCGAATCCCGAGCGCGGGACCTTCGGCATGGCGTCCGCGGTCGCCCTTCGGTAACCTTCAATTGAGCAGTTGCCGCCAGGGGTACCCCTCACCGCGGGGTTGAGAAAGTCCCTCGGAACCTGATCCGGCTCATACCGGCGGAGGAAGCGCGGCCCACGAGACCTTCGGTCTCAATCCTCCGCTTGTTTTGGTCTCGGGTCGGATTCCACGGAGAAACCGACCAGAGGCCAGCCATGATCCGTCCGACCACGAACGGACGCCCGTCCGACTCCGCTCCCGACTACGGCAGCGCCTTCCCCAACTCCAGCAAAGTCCATGTCGAGGGCTCGCGGGGGATTCGCGTCCCCATGCGCGAAATCGCGCTCTCGGGAGGTGAATCCCCCCTTCGGGTGCCGGATACGAGCGGCCCCCGCGGGTCCGATGTCCGAGAAGGGCTTCCCGCCGTTCGGGAGGAGTGGATCCGACAGAGGTCCGTGAGCGAAGCGGTGCGCTCGATCGCGCTCCCCTTCGACGGCGATCACGCAGCCGGCTCCGAGACGAGCACAGCGACGATCCCCCTGGGCCTTCGCCGCCCGACCTTCCGCGGCGCCGGGTGCGTCACGCAGATGCACTATGCGAAGCGCCGAGAGATCACCGAGGAGATGGAGTTCGTCGCGATCCGCGAAGGGATGGATCCCGAGTTCGTACGGAGCGAAGTGGCGCGCGGCCGCGCCATCATCCCCGCGAACATCAATCACCCGGAGCTCGAGCCCACGATCATCGGGCGCGCCTTCCGGGTGAAGATCAACGCGAATATTGGAAACTCTGCGGTCCGGAGCTCGATCGAGGACGAAGTCGAAAAGCTGCGCTGGGCCACCCTCTGGGGCGCGGACACGGTGATGGACCTTTCCACCGGGAAGGACATTCACGCGACGCGGGAGTGGATCCTCCGCAATTCCCCGGTCCCCATCGGGACCGTTCCGATTTACCAGGCGCTCGAAAAGGTGGGGGGGGCCCCCGAGGAGCTCACCTGGGAGATTTACCGGGACACTCTCGTCGAGCAGGCCGAGCAAGGGGTGGATTATTTCACCGTCCACGCCGGCGTCCTCCTCCGCTACATCCCTCTCACCGCGAACCGGATGACGGGGATCGTCTCGCGCGGGGGGAGCATCATGGCGAAGTGGTGCCTCGCGCACCACGAAGAGAGCTTCCTCTACACCCGTTTCGGCGAGATCTGCGAGATCATGCGGGCCTACGACGTCTCCTTCTCCCTCGGGGACGGGCT
Source organism: Gemmatimonadota bacterium (assembly GCA_040882465.1). NCBI lineage: Bacteria > Pseudomonadati > Gemmatimonadota > Gemmatimonadota bacterium. The sequence goes on along the minus strand of JBBEBG010000040.1, from coordinate 107,387 downwards.
CCGCCCGGGCTCGATCGCCGACGCGAACGACGAGGCTCAGTTCGCCGAGCTCCGGACCCAGGGTGAGCTCACGAAGTTCGCCTGGGAAATGGAGGTGCAGACAATGAACGAGGGGCCCGGGCACGTCCCGATGCACCTCATCGCGGAGAACATGGAGAAGCAGCTCGACTGGTGCCGAGAGGCGCCCTTCTACACACTCGGGCCGCTGACGACCGACATCGCCCCCGGCTACGATCACATCACGAGCGCGATCGGCGCCGCGCAGATCGGATGGTACGGGACGGCGATGCTCTGTTACGTGACGCCGAAGGAGCACCTGGGACTCCCGAACCGCGAGGACGTGAAGCAGGGGGTGATCGCCTACCGGATCGCGGCGCACGCCGCCGACCTCGCCAAAGGGCACCCGCGCGCCCGCGAGTGGGACAACGCCCTCTCCAAGGCGCGCTTCGAGTTCCGCTGGCGCGATCAGTTCAATCTCTCCCTCGATCCCGAGACCGCCCTCGCCTACCACGACGAGACGCTTCCCGCGGAAGGCGCGAAAGTCGCCCACTTCTGCTCGATGTGCGGCCCGAAGTTCTGCAGCATGAAGATCACGCAGGACGTCCGGGATTACGCGGCGTCGCTGGGAATCGAAACGGGCGAGGCGGTCCAGGAGGGGATGCGGGAGAAGGCGGAGGAGTTCATGCGAAGGGGCGGCGCCGTTTACCTCCCCGGCCCGGGCCGCGGGTCCGCAACGCCCCAATAGTGCGCGAGCTGTAGGGCGAGAAGATACGACTGCACTCCGGCGGCTCTTCCCGTACGGATCCCCAGTTCGAGTTGGAGGCGGGAGGATAGGGCGCGGCTGACCGAAGCCCCGACCGCGAATCCCACCTTTCGCGATCGGTCGGTGGGAGACTGGAGTCCCTCGTAGTCGTAGAAGACCGGCCCCCCTCCCAACTGGAGCGACCCCGCTCCGAAGGGAAATTCCGCGAGGGCCAAGACGTACAGCGTGCGAAAGTCGCGGACGTTCTCCCGTTCACCGGACGCATGGAAGGCCTGGTAGTCCGCGATCAGCCAGAGCGGCACAGGGCCGACCTGGGCGCCGAAACGAGCCCCGAGCACCGGCCCGATCCGCCAGTCCTCCCCATGCCGCGGGAGATGGAAGTGGGTCGAAGCCGCACCGATACCCGCCCCGACTCCGAACGCCAGCCCGTCTCCCAACGCGAGCCCTCCTCCCCGACCCGAATCCTGAGCGGCGGTTTCGCCCGCGGCCGCGAGGAGGATGGACGTGAGCCAGGCTCCGGCGAAAAGAGCCACGCGCGCAGGCCGGCCCCGTCCCCTCGCTACGAGCCCCTTGGATCCCCCTTGACCCTTCCCTAACGTCATGGCTTACCCTGAGGGCGCGGAGGAATGGCGATGCGCGACTACACCGTCCGAACGTTGGCCCGCATGGCCGGGATCACCGTCCGAACGCTCCATCACTACGATAGAATCGGCCTTCTCGTTCCGTCCAGGCGGACGGCGGCGGGATATCGGAAGTACGGTGAGGAGGATCTTCTGCGGCTCCAGCAGATCCTATTCTTCAGGGAGCTCGATTTCACCCTGGCTCAGATCGGAGAGGTCCTGGACGACCCGACCTTCGATCGTGTCGAGGCGCTCCGGAATCATGGAAGGTTGATCGAGCAGAGGATCGAACGGCTTCGCCACCTCCGCACGACCGTGGATCGAACGATTCAAAGACTGGAGGAGGACGGGATGACATCGGAAGACAGAAGTCTCGTGGCCGACGAAGAACTTTACGCGGGATTCGCGTCGAAGGAGGAGGGGCGCGCGCTCGAACGGGAAGCGGCCGAGAAGTACGGAGAGGAGCTCGTCGCCGAGTCGAACCGGAAGGTACGGAAGATGACGAAGGGCGAGTGGACGCTGGTGCAGGCGGAGGGCGACCGGATCTATGCCGACTTTTCGGCGCTTGCCGGGCGGGACGCCACAGATCCCGAGGTGCAGGGGGTGGTGGCACGCCACTGGCGTCACATCGAACACTTCTTTCCGGTCACCGGAGAGGTTTACCGGGGGCTCGCGGCGTTGTATCTAGAGGACGCTCGATTCCGCGCCTTCTTCGAGCGCAATCGTCCCGGCCTCGCGGAATTCGTCTCTGCGGCCATGAAATTTTACGCGGGGGAAGAATGAAGTCGCTACTCAAGGTGCTGGGGCTTCTCGTGGGACTTGTGCTCGTCCTGGCCGTCGGCGCCTACCTGTGGGCGAGCTACGCAACGAACCAGGCGCTCACACGCACCTACGAGACACATCGGGTGGACTTCGCGGTCCCCTTCCCCCTCACCCAGGAGGAGCTTGCCCAGCTTGAGATCATGGAGGATCCGGGGGGTGCCATCGCGCTGGAGCGAGCCCGAGAGCGGGGTGAGCATCTGATTCATGCGAGGCATGCGTGCGCGGATTGCCATGGCGCCGACCTGTCCGGTGGCGTGATGATTGACGCCTTTCCGATGGGGACCCTGCTCGGCCCGAACCTGACGGCCGGGGCGGGCGGAAAAACGGCGGCGTACTCGCCCGCGGACTGGGACCGTGCCGTGCGGCACGGCGTCCTCCCGGACGGACGCCCCTCGATGATGCCGGCCGGGGACTTCCTCCTGATGACGGATCGGGAGCTTTCCGATATGGTGGCATTCATCGAGTCGGTCCCGCCGGTGGACAACGAGGTGGCGCCGCCATCGTTCGGGCCACTCGGCCGGATCCTCATCGCGACCGGCCAGCTCCCCGCGGCCGCCGCGATGATTGAAGACCACAACGCCCCGCATGAACTCGTCCCCCCCCCGGCGGAGGTCTCGGTCGAGTTCGGCCGGCACCTCGCCGGCACCTGCACGGGGTGCCACGGGACGAGTCTCGCGGGCGGGCCCATCGCGGGAGGCGATCCGAGCTGGCCGCCGGCCCGGAATCTGACGCCCCACACGGACGGCCTGGCGGGCTGGAGCTACGACGACTTCCTGGCGGCCATGCGGGAGGCGGTTCGCCCGGACGGAACGCCGCTCGTCGCGCCGATGACCTTCGTCACGCCGGCCGCCAATGTCATGACCGACATCGAGCTCCGGGCGCTCTGGACCTACCTCCAGTCGCTGCCGCCGACCCCGACGCCGACTCCCTGAGAGGAGGGGCCCGGCCGAGTCGAGCGGCCCGGCCCCCTGAAGCGCGACCGTCGCCCGCTCAGGGCACGAGGCGGGGGATGAATTTCGTGATTCCCTGGATCGGTCCGACCTCACCCACGTAGAGGTTGCCCTCCGCGTCCGCCGTGATTCCCTCGCCCATCGCCCCGAATCCGCCCATCCCGGATGGGCGATCGGAGACATGTTCGGGAATGAAATACCAGACTTCGCCGGTGGCGGCGCTTCCCACGCGAACACCCTTCCGCCACCCCGGGTTGTAGTTCGGATCGGACTCCGAGTCCACCGCGTAGAGCACGTCGTTCGCGTCGATGGAAAGGCCGCTGATCCGGCTGAACTGCATCCAGACGTCGAGCAGGTTGCCCTCCTGGTCGAAGATCTGGATCCGGTTATTCCCCCGGTCGGAGACGAAGAGCCTACCCTGAGAATCCATCGCGAGCGCGTGGGGTCCCCGGAACTGCCCCGGCTCGAAGCCGAAGGTCCCCCAGCTCCGAATGAAGGTCCCGTCCGCCGAGAACTTGGAGATCCGGCCGACCGCGCCCGCCTGGGCCGGGTCGCTGATGAACTGCGCGTTGTGGGCTTCCGAAACGAAGATGTCACCGTTCGGGGCCGTGATCACGTCGTTCGGCTCGAAAAAACCAGTGGGAGGTTCACCGGGGGACCCGCCCGTTCCCAGCGTGAGGAGGACTTCTCCGGTGGGACTGAACTTGACCACTCTGTGTCCGAGGCCGGCCGCGTCGGGGAAGCGCTCCAGCTCGCCGGCATTCGCGGCGCGGGCGTCCACGATCCAGACGTTCCCTTCGCGGTCCACGTGCATCCCGTGCGGCCAGATCAAGAGCCCCGCACCGAAGCTCGTCACCACGTTCCCCGCCCCGTCGAGCTTCACGATCGGGTCCACGGCGGAACCCGCGCAGGAGTTCGTGCCGCAGCGGTCGGCCGCCCAGATATGCACACCGTCGATATCCACATGGATGCCGCTCACGGACCCCCAGCTGCGGCCGCCGGGGAGGGTGCCCCAGTTCCGGACCGTTTCGTAGGGGTTCGGAAGGTTGTTGATGGGAGCGACCTCGCCGGCCCCCATCTGGGCTCCTTGGCCAAAGGCCTGCGGCGGAGCCGCCAAGAGGACCAGCGCGACGGCGGCTCCCGACATCGCCGCGGAGAACACCGAGAATCGCATCCGAAATCCTGACATCGCGTTCCTCCTTTCGCTCGAGTGCTCGCCATCCTTCAGGAAGTCACCTTAGCACGACGCATGCGGGTCGGGCCAGGAAACACGCAATGGCGCGTCTGCCGGCGCTGTGCTACCCTGCGGAAAAGCCGTCTTTCACGTTCCATCATCGGAGATGTCAGGATGCCGACTCCCTCGCCGACCGCCGTCCTGCGAACGCTCGTCGTCATCCTGCTTATCGCCTCCCCCCTCGGCGCCGCCGCGCAGGACGCGCGCCCCCGCATACTCGTGACGAACGACGACGGGATCGGCTCGACTGGGATCGCGGCGATCGTGAACGAGCTGAAGACCTTCGCCGACGTGGTCGTCGTCGCCCCCTCCGAGAACTACTCCGGCGGAAGTCACTCCAGCGTGATTCGTACGATTCGTGCGGAACTGAAGCCGTTCTACCGGGACGGAGAGCTCTTCGGGTACGGCGTCAATGCGACGCCCGCCGACGCGGCGAAATTCGGAATTCTCCATTTGGGAGTCGAACGCCCGTTCGACCTCGTGGTTTCCGGAATCAACGCCGGTGCGAACACGGGAGAGATCTCCCACTCGTCGGGGACGGTCGGCGCGGCCATGGAAGCCCTGCATCATGGGATTCCGGCGATCGCGACGTCTCAGGGCGCGCAACAGGACTACGCGCGCTCGGCGGCGATCACCGCGCGGATCGTGCGCATGGTGCTAGAAGAAGGGCTTCCTTCCCGCGTGATGCTCTCGATCAATATTCCCGGAGGCGAGCTCAGGGGAATCCGGGCGGCACGGATGGGTGGATCGTACTTCGGAGTCGGCTCTTTCGAGGAGATCGCCACCGGTCCCGATTCGACCTCCTACCGATCCGTCCTCCGCCCGGCCATTCGAGGCGGCGAGGATACGGATACGGCCGCGTATCTCGACGGCTTCGTCACCGTGACGCCCCTTCGGTACGACTGGACCGATCTCGAGATGTTGGAGCGCCTCTCCGGGTGGGACCTGCGGCTCGATCCCTGACGCCGTGGAAATCCCCGGCGGCCCCCGCCCGCCGTGCCATTCCGGCCGCATCCCATTCCGGCACATCCCATTCCGGCCGTCCCATTCCGGCCGTCCCATTCCGGCCGTATTGTAGAAATTTCCGCCGCCGCCTAGCTTGCTCGCGCGGCCCGGAGCATCCCGTGCGACGGATCGCGCGGCTGGATCCCCCTTCGGAGACACCCATGAAGCGACACCCGCTGTGCGGCGCGGCCATGCTCGCGCCGCTTTTTCTGGCGCTCGCGAGCGCCGGCCCCCTCTCCGGCCAGAGCCGCGCGTTGGCGGAAGATGTGCCGGAGATCGAGTTCGAGTCAGTCCCCGACTTCCTAAAGCTTCCGCCGGATATTCACCTCGGGGAGGCGATGGGCGTCGCGACGAACTCCCGCGGTCACATCTTCGTTTACACGCGGACCGGCGATACCCGCCTCTTCGAGTTCGATCCGAGCGGGAACTACGTCCGCGAGATCGGTGAGGGCCTTTACGGCTTCGAGTTCGCCCACAAGGTCCGCGTGGACTCGCTGGACAACATCTGGGCCGTGGACGAGGGGACCAACATGGTCATCAAATTCAACCCGGCGGGACGGGTCGAAATGGTCCTCGGGGCGCGGCCCGAAGCGGCCGACGGCGTGCTCCACGCCAACGCCATCGTCCGGCTGAACGAGCCCTACCTCTTCGCGCGCCCAACCGATGTCGGCTTCGATCCGCAGGGCAACATCTTCATTTCCGACGGATACCAGAACAGCCGTGTCGTGAAGTACTCGCTGGAGGGCCGTTTCCTCGGGCAGTTCGCGACGAACGAGAGGGGAGAGGCGGTGGATGAGCTGAACACTCCGCACACCCTCGCGGTGGACCGGCAGGGACGCGTATACGTGGGGGATCGCGGGAACCGACGTGTCCAGGTCCTCGACAACGACCTGAACCTCATCGCCACCTACGACACCGTCGGGAATCCCTGGGAGCTCTGCGTCTCGGGCGGCGAACACCAGTATCTCTTCGTATCGAACTCGAACCCGGACTCGAATCCCGCCGCATCGTGGGCGCAGACGGGCGAGATCTACATGATGGAGCTCGACGGGACGATCATCGGACGCTTTGGTGAGGCGGGGAAAAACATCGGCCAGTTCCAGACGGTGCATGGACTCGACTGCCGAAATCCCGCCGAGCTCATCGTCGCCGAGATCTCGGCCTGGCGCGTACAGAAGATCCTCGTGAAGCATCCGAGGCTCGCATCCGACTCGGACCGCTGAGGTGACTCCCATGAAGCGATTTCTCATTCTCGCGATCTTCGCGGCGATCGGCCTTCCGGGAGCTTCCCTGTCGGGCCAGAACATTCCCTTCACGGCCGAAACCTTTCTCGGCCTCCCGCCGAACATCCACCTCGGTGAGGTCGCGGGCGTCGCGACGAACTCACGGGGAGAGATCTTCGTTTACACACGCACCGGGAATCCCACGGTGACGATCGGGACGGCGCGAACCGTGTCGCACGGTGGTTCGCGGCTTTTCCAATTTTCGTCGAACGGGATCTACATGCGCGAGCTGGGCACGGGCGCCTATGGGCTCCTGTTCGCTCAGCAGGTTCGCGTGGATCCGCAGGACAACATCTGGATCGTGGACCGGCTCGCGAACCAGGTCGTCAGCTTCGATCCGAACGGACGGATCCGGATGGTCTTTGGCCGGAAACCGGAGGCGATGACGATTCCGACGGCGCCACCGCCCGAGCCGGGAACGCCCCCGGCCCCCGGACGAGGGAGTGGCGCGGGGACCGCGGGAGAAAGCTTCTCCCGACCGACCGACGTCGCCTGGGACTCCCAGGGCAACATCTACGTCTCCGACGGCTATGGAAACGCCCGCATCGCGAAGTATACGCCCGAGGGACGCTGGATCATGAACTGGGGAGAACGCGGAACCGAGCAGGGGCAGTTCACTACTCCTCACGGGATCGCGATCGACGCACAGGACAACGTTTACGTGGCCGATCGAGGGAACGAGCGAATTCAGGTCTTCGATACGCAGGGGAACTTCCAACGCCAGATCACCGGCGTGGGCGCGCCCTCGGCGATCTGCATCTCGCCGCCGCCGAATCAGCGGCTCTTCGTCTCGAATTCGAATCCGACGGACAACATTGACGTCGCGGGCGAGATCTACGTCCTCTCGCTCGACGGTCGGGTACTCGGCCAGTTCGGCCGGGCGGGAAAGCTGCCGGGTGAGTTCGGCACCGTGAACGCGATCGACTGCCGGAACGCTCCCCAGCTCCTCATCGGCGAAGTCGGAAACTGGAGGGTCCAGCGGGTGCGCCTCGACATGTGAAGTCCGCCCCGCCCGGTCAGGGGCTAGTTGGTGGAAAGAAGTTGGGAGGGGCGCCGGGCCGGCGGATCGGGATGGCCTGGCGCCCCTTCGGCTCGTATGGTGACGAGGAACCAATGCGGTGGAGGCGGTGAAAAAAGACTCGTTTGTTGAAGGTGCCCCGCGTCCAGACCTGGGAGGTGTGTTTTGATGCGTTCGATGAAGCCGGTGCTCTTCACTCTCGCGGCGCTCTCCACGCTCGCCGTGGCGGCCGAGGCGCAGATCACGCAGTACGTGCGTTACGATCAGGGCGGAACGATCTCCTGGGGGGAGCTCGAAGGCGAAATCGTTCATCAACTGAGCGACGCCCCGTATCTGGATGGCACGAGGACAGGGCAGACCGTGGCGATGTCGGCGGTCGCGCTGAAGGCGCCCGTGGATCCGACGCAGATCTTCATGACGGCGTTCAACTTCCTCAGCCACATCACCGGGGAGCCCGCTGAGTATCCCGGGCTCTTCCTGGTTCCTCCTTCGTCCATCATCGGTCACGAGGAGAACATCGTCCGTCCCCCGGACTCCCAGAATCTCCACTATGAGGCGGAGATGGTCGCCGTGGTGGGGCGGGAAGCGACGAATGTGTCCGTCGAAGATGCCCCGAATTACATCTTCGGGGTCTCGGCCGGGAACGATGTGAGCGAGCGGACCTGGCAGGGAGCGGACATCCAGTGGAGCCGTGCCAAGGGAAGCCGGACATTCAACGCCGTCGGTCCGGTGCTCGTCCGCGGGCTCGACTACCACGATCTCGACATCGAGGGGCGGCTGAACGGCGAGGTGCGACAGGGGGAAAACAGCTCAGACCTTCTCTACGACATGCACGAGATGTTGAGCTACATCTCGACGTACTTCACGCTGTATCCGGGCGACCTGATCTGGACCGGGACGATGGGCTCGACCCGCGCGATGGAGCCGGGAGACGTATACGAAGTCGAGATCGAGGGGATCGGAATCCTTCGAAACCCGGTCGTCCAGGGGATGTGATGAGGGTCCCGACCGCGTGAAGCGATCGGTCGTCGGGGTCTCGCGCGCCGAACCATGGTCCGGGACCCCCGATCGCTCGGAAGTGTCGTTTCTGAAAGAACCGTCCTTTGGCCCTCACACGATGCCGGAGAAACCGATGCGCGTTCGCACGATTTTTTCCACTGCCGCCCTCTTTCTGATCTTGGCCTTTCCCGCCTTCGCGCAGACACTCCCCGCTGGTGAGGCCGATGCGACTGCCCGCCTGAATGCATCCCCCCGGCACGGCGAATGGGTCACTGTCCCCGCGGGAGGCGGCGACGAGGTGCGCGCCTGGGTCGTTTATCCCGAACGCCCCGATCCGGCCCCGGTCGTCGTCGTGATCCACGAGATCTTCGGGCTCTCCGACTGGATTCGAGGGGTCGCCGATCAGCTCGCGGCCGAAGGATTCATCGCGATCGCGCCGGACCTCCTCAGCGGAAAGGGTCCGGGTGGGGGCGGGACGGAATCGGTGGATCAGCAGGGCGCCACGGCGCTCATCCGTGAGCTCGACCGGGCGGAGGTGAACCGCCGCCTCCAGGCGAGCGCGGAGTATGCCACCGCGCTTCCCGCCGCGACGGATCGAGTCGCATCGATCGGCTTTTGCTGGGGCGGGACCTCGAGCTTCACCTTCGCCACGGCGTGGGACGGCCTCGATGGCGCGGTCGTCTATTACGGAAGCTCGCCCGCCGAAACCGACCTCCAGCGCACCGCCGCGCCGATTCTCGGGCTCTACGCCGGGGACGACGCCCGCGTGAACGCGACGATCGAGCCGGCGCGCTTCGTCCTCGGTCCGATGAACGTGCCCTACGGCGTCGAGATCTTCGAGGGAGCCGGGCACGGCTTCCTCCGGCAGCAGGACGGCCGGGAGGGCGCGAACATGCGCGCCTCCCAGGGTGCCTGGCCACGCACGATCACCTTCCTCGAGGAGATCCTGGAAGGCTGATCGCAGGAGTCAGCGCACCACCCCCTGCACGTAGTCCCGGAGGAAGTGGTTTTCGTGCTCCGCGGTTCGGCGGAGCGCGTTCACCACGTCCCCGATCGAGATCAGGCCCTGGAGAACGCCCTCGTCTACCACGGGGAGGTGCCGGACTCTCCGATTGGTCATGACCTCCATGACATAGGAGAGGTCGTCGTCCGGCGCGCCGACGACGAGCTCGGCCGTCATAACCTCGCTTACCGGAAGAAGGGCCAGGACGGTCGGATCGCGGTCGGCCAGGCGAAGGACGTCCCGCTCGGTAAGGATCCCGAGAATCCGCTCGCCGCGCGTCACGACGACGGATCCGATCCCGTGGTGCACGAGAAGGCGCACGGCGAAGGCGACGGTCGCCTCCGGGGCGACGGTGACCACATTTCTCCCCTTCCGGTCGAGCACCTCGTGGATTTTCATGGCCGAACCTCCTTGGTGGGAGTCGCCGATGAGTCCCCGCCGGATGTCCCAAGTTAGGAAGGTCGTCCGGATCGCACCACAAAATGCGAAGGGCCCCGTCGCCCCGCGCGCCGCCCCTCCCCCGGAGACCACCATGGGCACGCTCCTGCACGACCTCCCCTACGGCGCCCGGCTCCTGCGGAGGAAGCCGGGGCTCACCCTCATCGCCGTGCTGACGCTCGGTGTGGGGAT